>CAYWCH010000078.1:0-10059 GCA_964456715.1 uncultured Anaerolinea sp.
ATACCGGAAGTATCACCTGGCAATCGGTGAAGGTGGTCGTTAAAGACACCACCGTCGACATGACCTTTACTCACACTCTGGACCAGTTTAGAGCCTACAACGGCTGCGGCATGGAAGGAGCACAGGACGATCTGACTCCCGGCGAGGAAGGTGTGGTCGCGGTTGTCAGCCCCGGTCAATTCGGATATGATCCCACCGGGCATCATTTGAAGATCACAGTCACTGTTTACTCCAAGGATGGCCAGGCTGGAAAGACTTATTCAGTTTCAGTCTCGGCGGATGCCTAGTTGATACAAATTCTTCGATGAACGATCCCCTGAACACCAATCAGGGGATCGTTTTTGTGTCTTTACTTTTAAAGAATTTCGGATATGATTGGTAGCATTACTCGGGTCAAACGAAGATCAATTCCCGGGTAAAACCAGGTTTTTTGAGAAGAACTTGAGGAAAACATGAATCGAATAGTAAAAATCGTCTTTCCGTTGTTAATGATCGTCAGCATTTTGGCAGCCTGCAGCGGACCCAGTGAACAGCAGAGCATTGACAATGCCGTGTTGCAGACCATGGTGGCGTTGAACGTTCAAAATTCCCAAACCGCAGCCGCTCAATCTGCCATCGATCAGGCCACGAACGCAGCCGCCGCACTGATCCCCACCAATACCGGTACCCCAATCGTGCTGCCTTCGCCGACAACCGCCGAGGTTTGGTTGGTGGTGAATGAGAACACCAATTGCCGCAAGGGCCCCGGAGCGATTTACGACTATGTGGCCTTGCTTGAGAAGGGCGCCCGCGTGCAATCACTGGCCCGGAATTATGACAACAATTACTATTACATCAGTGTCCCCGGCATGGATGATGTCAAATGCTGGGTTTGGGCTGAATACCTCACCGTGGAAGGCGATGCCACTCCGCTGCCCATCTACACCGCCCTGCCTTCACCCACACCCAGTCCTACTCCCACCCCGGTGCCGTCATTCAACGCCTCTTACCTGGATATGGACGCCTGCACCGGTTATTGGACCATCCGCATCCACATCTACAATAACGGCGGTGTAAAATGGGAATCGGTCCATCTCAAGATCAAAGATACAGTCACCGGAGATACCATGAATTTCTCCTCCGATACCTTCACCGGCACGAAAGGCTGTGTTGTCTCCAGTTCCGTGGATGCAATCAAACCAGGCGCGGAAGGTTTTGTATCGAACACCAAAGGCAGATTCAAGTACAACCCGTCCGGCAACAAGATCGAAGTCACGATCACCCTTTACACCAAAGATGGTGAAGGCGGAGAATCCTACAGCCAGACCATCCGTTTTACCCCGTAAGCTCCGATTTTTGCTTCCAACGGCGCAGAGAACCACTGCGCCATTTTTTATTAGTGCTTTGCAGCTCGAAACGTTTTAGTAGATAATCGCTCTGAAAACGATCTGCAATACCGCATGGTCGGAGTTGTCTCGTCGCCATCGGCATCCTGATGATCGTGCTGAAATAAAATATTCCGCGAATTACACGAATTCCACAAAAGGAATGCAACATAACCGTCCCTCGCCAATTTTAGTAGACCTGCCCCTGCACTCCGTGCTGGTGCAGGGTACACACAAAACGTGCAGAGAGGAATCACAGGGTGAGGGAAACCTGAATAATGGTGCGCCTAAAGGCGCACCCTACTTATACTTATGTTTCAGTGAGTTTTCAACGCATCAGGCGGGTTGATCCCTTCTTGCTTGCTAAAAGTAGTGCCGGTGGGATTCCTCCACCGGCACTGTGCTTGTTCGCATTAGGTTCATTAAATCGTATACTATTAATAATGATCGTTTGTTATCGATCGGTTCTTAAGCCATCCAAGGAGTTGAGAGATGGAAGGATTACTCAACCAACAGAGAAGTTATAAATTCCATTTTTGGAAAGACAAATTTTGGATTTGGCTGCTTGTTTTTCCGTTTGGCTTGATTTGTTGGGCAATCCCTTTTGTCCTTCTTATTGGGTTGACAAACACGTCCAACTCACCTGACTGGTTTCCGTATTTTGGATTTCTCTTTTTAGGAATTCCTGGTTATTGGATCGGATGGATTTTTGTTTATTCCTTGATGGAAGGATTCTACACAAAGGTCACTTTAACCGCCACTCAGATATCGATCAGACTTCCCTGGTTGATCTTTCCAATCATCCCGATCACCAAACGGATCGCAATTGAGAAGGTGGTCCGGGTGGATTTATGTGCCCGCTATGGTACGCGGATAGCGGTCTTCCTTTTTTATAGAAACCAGCGCGGGCGCGAGCGCCGTTTTTACCTTCCATTATTTATGCATGATCCCGCATATAGACAGGAAATGATAGCACTTCATAATCGGATTATGGGGCTGTCAGGCCAGCCTTCTGAGGTCACTCAGGCATCCGCTGATGGCACCATACCTGGAAAATCCCAGAAAACGCAGACAGGCAGATTCACGAAATATCTGCCACCTTCTCCAATTGAACGGTTTATTCGTTTCTTGTACATGCTGGTGCTCGTTGGGATCTTTGCCATTAGTGGATGGATTTCAAGTACTGTCCCGCCTGGAGGAATCACAGCGGTTGAGATAGGTTTCAGCATTGCTCTCGTTGTATCTATCATTGGGCTGGCCGGACTTTTGCCTATAATCGGTCAGGTTCTTATTTGGTTCTTTGGCCGGGCTGTGATTACCTGGACCGCAAACTTTCTAACCCATCTTTCAACCAATGATGTGAGTTGGACGACTCCCGATGCGGTAAATATTATCCTGGCTCAATTCAACCTTAAGCCGATCCATGCCACCTTTACAGATTTTCTTTTCTGGTCGGTTTTAATTTTTTCTTCTTTAATATCCCTTGATCGCTTGATCGGCTGGTCAAGGCGCAGGATGGCAAGGAGCATAGAATAAGTAAGCAGACGCAGGGGCGGGTCCTCAAGAGTGTTGCACCCCAAAAGGTTGGCGTGAGCGGTGCTGTGTAATCGAACCTCCCTTTCGTGGGTTTCGCATTTTCAGCGGTTGATGGTTCTTCACAATTCCGCTTTCCCCGGCTATAATATTCACAACAGCACTGACGGAGGAAAGTACACCGCACGACCCCGACAGGAACGCGGGTTCCAGACTGAGAAACCCGCCCGGCAGAATCCGGCCGAAGTTCCCTCCCGAGCTGTCAGGGTGAATCCCATTGGGTATTAGCTCTGACCGCCGAGCCAGGCGTTACACTGGCAGCCGATCGCGCCCTCAGCGCCGTCGGATCGAGTGGGCTGATCCTCAGCCAACCGGGGTGGTACCGCGGGAAGATTCCTCCCGTCCCTGATACGGACGGGATTTACATTTAAGTAGGAGAGAACCATGACAGATCCTTCAATCCTGGATGAACTCGAAGCCATCCGCAAAGCTGGCCTGGACGCCCTGGCTCCGCTGGCGGACGAAGAAGCCCTGCAGGCCTGGCGCACCGCCCACCTCGGACGCTCCGCGCCGGTGATGTTGGTCTTCCAGAAGCTCGGCACATTCTCCGCGGACATGCGCCCCAAGGTCGGTCAGGCAGCCAACCAGGTCAAGGTGGCTCTCGAGACCGCCTTCACCGAACGCAGCACCGCCATCCGCGAACAGTCGCTGGCACAGGCGCTCTCCAGTGAGAAGCTGGACGTGACTCTGCCCGGACGCCCCATTGTGCACGGTCGCTTGCACCCCGATACCCAGATCCTGCGCGAGCTTTACCGTGTCTTCGGTGAGATGGGCTTCCAAGTGTACCGCTCCCGCGAGGTCGAGACCGACGAATTCAACTTCCAGATGCTCAACTTCCCCGTCGGGCACCCCGCCCGCGACATGCAAGACACCTACTTTGTTGAGGCCGGCGAACGCGGCGACAACCCCATCGTGATGCGCACTCATACCTCCCCCGGTCAGGTGCACGCCATGCAGGAAGCCTCAGCAGCCAACCCAAACAACCCGCCTCCCATCCGCATCGTCCTCCCCGGCATGTGCTACCGCTACGAGCAGACCGACGCCCGCCACGAGACCCAGTTCGATCAGATCGAAGGTCTGGCGGTCGGTCCCGGCATCACCTTCACCAACCTCAAAGCCACCCTCTCTGACCTGGCCCGTCGCCTCTTCGGACAAAACGCCCGCACCCGTTTCCGCGCTTCGTTCTTCCCCTTCACCGAACCCTCGGCAGAGTTCGACGTCGAGTGCTTCCTGTGCGGCGGCAAGGGCTGCCCGGTTTGCGGCGGCGGTTGGCTCGAGATCGGCGGCTGCGGTATGGTGCACCCCAACGTGCTGCGCAACGGCGGCTACGATCCCGAGCGCTATTCCGGTTTCGCCTTCGGACTCGGCCCGCAGCGCATCGCCATGCTGCGCTACGGCATCAACGACATCCGCTACTTCTGGGACAACGATCTGCGCTTCCTTGAGCAGTTCTAGAAAGAGATAAAAATGAAAGCACCCTTATCCTGGTTAAAAGATTTTGTCGATCCCGGCCTGACCATCGCTGAGATCGCGCACCTGCTCACCATGGCCGGTATGGAAGTGGAAGAGATCCAGATCATCGGCCTGCCCATGCCCACACCCGGCACCGTGGACACCAAGGTCACCGGCCTGTCGTGGGATCCGCAGAAGATCGTCGTCGGTTCCATCTCCGAAGTGCTGCCGCACCCAAATGCCGACCGCCTCACCCTGTGCAAACTCTTCGACGGTGAAGCGGAACAGATCGTCCTCACCGGCGCTCCAAACATCTTCGATTACAAGGGCAAAGGTCCGCTGCCCAAGCCGCTGAAGGTGGCTTACGCCAAGGAAGGCGCGGTCATCTATGACGGCCACGCCGAAGGTCTCGTGCTGACCACGCTCAAACCCGCCAAGATCCGCGGTGTGGACTCGTACTCGATGGTCTGCTCCGAGAAGGAACTGGGCATGAGCGAGGAACACGAGGGCATCATCATTCTTCCCGATGAGGCCATTCCAGGCACCCCGCTGGCAGAGCTTTACGGCGACGCCATCTTCGATATCAAATTACTGCCCAGCTACGCCCGCTGCGCCAGCATGCTCGGCCTGGCCCGCGAGGTCGCGGCCATGACCGGCAAACCGCTCAAAGCAATGGCTACTCCAGCCATCCCCACCCCCGGCAAAGCGGACTACGTGACCATCGATATTACCAAACCCGAGCTCAATCCGCGCTTCACCTTTGGGCTTATTCGCAATGTAAAAATCACTCCCGGCCCTGAGAGCGTGCAGCGCCGCCTCAAGGCCGCCGGCATGCGCCCCATCAGTAACATCGTCGACGCTACCAACTACGCCATGCTCGAGATCGGCCAGCCGCTGCACGCCTTTGATTATGACAAGCTGCTCAAACGTTCCGGCGGCAAGCCTGTTCAGATCAACACCCGCACCGCCCGCAAGGGTGAGAAGATCACCACCCTCGACGGTGCCGAGCGCACTCTTGACGAAACCACCGTGCTCGTTTGCGACGCGGTCGGTCCGGTCTCCATCGCTGGCATCATGGGCGGCGCTGAAACCGAAGTAGATGAGAATACGAAGAACGTACTTCTAGAAGGCGCCTCCTGGAACATGATCAACATCCGCAAGACCGCCAAAGCCCAGAACCTGCCTTCCGAGGCCTCTTACCGCTTTTCACGCGGCGTGCATCCGGCCATGGCCGAACGCGGCGTGCGCCGCTGCCTGGAACTCATGCAGCAGTGGTCCGGCGGCGAGGTCGTCCCCGGCTTCGTGGATAACTATCCCCTGCCTCCGAAGACCTCCGTGGTCGAGGTGACCCCCGCAGACGTCAAGCGGCTGCTGGGAGTCTCCATCCCCGCCGCGAGGATCGCAGAATTGCTCACCCACCTCGAATTTAAGGTTGAGGTCAGCGGCGAAACCATCCGTGCCACCTGCCCCGATCACCGTCTCGATATCGGTGAAGGCGTCACCGGCAAGGCAGACCTCATCGAAGAGATCGCCCGCGTCTATGGCTACGACAACATCCCCGAGATGCGCCTGGCCGACGTGCTGCCGCCACAGAAGGGCAACCCCATCCTCGACAAAGAGGAGCGCGTCCGCGACCTGCTCGTCTCTTACGGCCTGCAGGAAGTGATCAACTACCGCTGGTCCACGCCCGAACGTGAAAGCCGCCGCATCGCCCCGGATGCCGTCCAGGACGATAAACCTTACGTCAAGATCGCCAACCCGCTGGCCTATGAAAAGGCCTTCCTGCGCCACTCCGTCATGGCCTCCGTGCTTGACGTGGCCGAACGCAATTCGCGCAACCGCGAGCACCTCGCCTTCTTCGAGATCGGTCCCATCTTCCTGCAGGGAGAGGAACCCGGTCTGCCCGACGAGATGAAACGCCTGGCCATTGTGATGGCCGGCCAGCGCGATGTGCGCGGCTGGCAGCCTGCCGATACCGGCGAGATGGACTTCTTCGACCTCAAGGGCATCATCTCCGGTCTGGTCAACGGTCTGCGCCTGGCTGACGTCAGGTTCGAGCCCGGCGAACATCCCAGCTTCCACCCCGGCAAATGCGCCATCCTTTCCGTAAGCGGCAAGCAGATCGGCACTTTTGGTGAACTGCACCCGCGTGTGCGTGAACGCTACGACTGGCCCGCCACCTTCAAGGCACCTGTCCTGGCTGGTGAGTTCGACATGGACCTGCTGCTCTCGCTCATCCCCGCCCTCTACCAGACCGAGGACCTGCCCACCTTCCCGCCCGTGCTCGAAGACCTTGCCCTGGTGGTGGACGAGAGCGTCCCGGCCGACAAGATCGAAGCGCTGATCCGCCAAACCGGCGGCAAGCTGCTCTCCGACGTGCGTCTGTTCGACGTCTTCCGCAGTGAACAGATCGGATCCGGCAAGAAGAGCCTGGCGTATTCGCTCACCTACCAGGCTCCCGACCGCACTCTCAAGGACGACGAGATCAAAGCCATGCGCAACAAGATCATCAAACGCCTGGAATATGAGGTCAGCGCGAAGTTGAGATCGTAGGTTTTTAAAATAATTAGAGAAGAAATCTCTCCCATCTTCTTTTGGGAGAGATTTTTTTATTCAAAATCAAGTCAGTTATACAAAGTCAACCATCCCTCGCCTATACTAAGGTAGTCCTTGCGCCTGCACTTCATGCTGGTGTAGGGCGCACACAGAACATGCGGAGAGGGATTACAGGGTAAGGGTAAATTTGTGAGAATCAATAAATCCCTCAATGCTATAATTTATTCACCGAATACGGAGGGATTGACTGATGAGACGAGAGAAAACCAATAGAAATGGTCCCTTGATCTTTATGTTAGTGGGTTGTCTGCTGCTTTCCTCCTGCCAGAAAACAACACCTTCCCCAACGCCGGTTACGCCATCGCCGGCCATGGACCAGACCACAGAACCAGCTTCACCGGCACCAGGAGATTTTCCGCTTGCCGGCAAGTGGTCCGGAACTGCCATCAATGGCACCTACACAATGGACGCGATCATCGAATTCAACGACACCTGCTCCATGGGCGAAGTCTGCGGCCATTACAACCTGCTCTCCATCCCCTGTGCCGGGTCTTACACCTTGCAGATTATTGAGAACGGAATCTATGAATTCTCTTCCGGTGATTACATCGGCAACTGCAGTGCGAGCCGGGATTATTTACAGGTTTTAGCAGACGGCGTTTTGCATTACACCAGCCGCGGTGATTTTGGTGAAACCACAGGTTCTTTAACCCCGATCAAACCCATTCCGGTGATCTATGATGACGACGGCAGCCCTGACGGTGCAATCGCTCTCATGTACTTCCTCTCTGATCCAAGGGTCTCGCTGCAAGCAGTGAGTATTTCCTTCGGAGAAGCCAACCCGGTAACGTATATTCAACTGATCGGAGCCTTGCTCGATAGTTTTGGCATCACCGGTATTCCATTGGGCGCCGGCAAATCTGCGCCTTTGGGCGGCGATAACGCTTTCCCCGAATGGATGAGGCAAAACGCGGATAACTTCTGGAACCAACCGGTACCCCAAACCAACAAGGTCTATCCTGTCAAAGACGCGGCTCACTTGATGGTGGACGTGTTGAACCGCTCGACGGAACCGGTCACTGTCTTCATCAGCGGTCCGTGTACCAACCTGGCTGAGGCGCTTCGGCTCGACCCGGGCATCAAGGATCACATCAAAGCTGTGTACATCATGGGCGGCGCACTTTACACGAAAGGCAATCTCACCGACCTCGTTTCAGATGCCGAAAACGATCTGGCCGAGTGGAATATTTACGCGGATGCGGTGGCAGCCTCCGAAGTGTTCCAATCTGGTTTGGAGATCTATCTCGTCCCGCTGGACGCGACCAACCAGGTCACTGTCTCGCACACCGATACGGCTGCTTGGCGAAACGGCGGCAAACCCGCGCAGTTCGCGGCAAACCTGTACGATCAGCAGATCACCGCTGTCAACCGTGAAAGTTTCTATTACTGGGACGGCGTGACCGCCGAATTATTGGTGAACCCGGCCTTATGCCAGTTTACCAGACTGGCTGTCGAAGTGATCGCCGACGAAGGCAAAAAAGACGGCCAAACCAGGGTGGTGCCAATGGGTGAGCCAAACATCTACGCCTGTCTGCAGCCTGACGCCGTCAACCTGGTGAATACGATCAATTCGATCTTTGCTGCCAGCGAATAGAATTACGCCTATCAGCGGATGATCTGTTTACCAATCAGATGATGAAAAGCATAGACGGCATGGGTTTGTGACATTAATTAAACATAAAAACCCTCAAAATGACTGGCTGAGGGATTTTCATTTCAAGACCAGTGTTCGTGGCCGCTCCTCAAAATAGGCTTTCGTATTCCGATGGACTTCGTTGCTTTCCATCAAGTCAGGCATTTCCCAGAAACGCCAATCGTCATGCTGCCCGGAGGGTAACTGATCCAGCGTCACAAGCTGCAACACCTCGCACCCCAACACCACGTAATGCGTGCTTACCCCCTCCACACCGGCGAAATTATCCTCGTAGAGGTGTTCGAAAACTCCCAGAAACCTGACAGCGTCGATTTCCAGGGGAAAACCGAGCTCTTCCTGCCCGATCCTTTCCAGAGCATCGTAAAGAAATTCATCCTTGAAAATCCGTCCGCCGGGGACAAACCAGAACCCCTGTGCCGGTTTGTTCTTGCGTAACCCCAGCAGAACGCGACCCCGCTCGTCTTTGACGATCAGGTCGATCGAGACGAGCGGAGTATTGGTAATAACCTGGTAAAAATCCTTGTCTTGCAGTTTCAAAATTAATCCTTGAACTCACTAAAAGATAGAATGAGCCCGCGGCTCACTCCTGGAAGCCTGCCAGACAATCAAAAATGCGGTCAATATCGGTCTCGGAGAAGCTTTCGTAGGCTTCCGAGGCACCGAGGTTCTCGTCAAGCTGTTCGAGCCGTGACGCGCCCGTGATTACGCTGCTGACTTCCTTGCGGCGCAATATCCAGGCGATCGCCAGTTGTGACGGCGTGATCGAGAGGTCGTTGGCTACCGCGGTCAGCTTCTTGACGATCGAGATCGTCTGCGGCGTGATGCGGTCGCGGATCCAGGCATAGTCGTCAAGGCTGGCGCGGCTGCCCTGCGGGATGCCCTCGTTGTACTTGCCGGTGAGGATGCCGTAGTACAGCGGGCTGAACGTGGTCAACCCCAATCCCAGGTCACGGCAGATGGGCATGATTGTGTCTTCCACGCGTTTGCGGTGGAACAAGTTGTATTGCGGCTGCTCCATGGTGGGCGGTACCAACCCGTACTGCCGGGCCACACCGTAGGCTTCCATCACCTGCGCTGCCGTCCATTCAGAGGTGCCCCAATAGAGAATCTTGCCCTGATGGATCAGGTCATCCATGGTACGCACCACCTCTTCGACTGGGGTGTCTGGGTCATAGCGGTGACAGAAATACAGGTCAAGATAATCCACATCCAACCTTTTGAGGCTGGAGGTTACGGCTTCGGCGATATGTTTGCGTGAGAGTCCGCGCGCGTTCGGCCCCTTGCCCACCGGCCAGAACACTTTTGACGAAATGACGATCTCTTCCCGCGGCAGTTCCTTGATCGCTTTGCCCAGCACAACTTCAGCCTGACCGTTGGCAT
>CAYWCH010000079.1:0-9927 GCA_964456715.1 uncultured Anaerolinea sp.
CCTGTCCACCGTCAGTTACTTCGCCGAACGAATTTTCGTCATGTATGCCGGGCAGGTGGTGGAGAAGGCGAGTGTGGACCGGCTGCTTTACCATCCCTGCCACCCCTATACGCTGGCGCTGCTGAATGGCACTTCCGTGCCGGACGCCGATAACGCAGAAACCTTCAAGGAGGTGCCGCCTGGTGAGCCGCCCAGCCTGGTGAACCCACCCGCCGGCTGCCGTTTCCACCCGCGCTGCGCCAAGGCTATCGCCGGGCTTTGCGAGATGGAAGAGCCGGGTGAGTTTCCGATGGTTCCCGGTCATACTGTGAAATGCTGGTTGTTCAAATGATGCGCATCAGTTCCATCCACTTGATCTATATCGGAGCAGGACTGCTTCTGCTGGGGGTGATCCTGCCCCTGCTGATGGTCATGAAGATCGTTGAATCGACCTTCTTCCTCAATTTCTTTGCCTACATTGCTTCCACCGCCGGTTTTTTCATGGGTTTGATCGGAGCGATGAGTTACATCAAAGAAAAGAAAAAGTAACCCTGCAAGTACCTCGGTTCCTTCTGGATTGGCAGCATCTTGAATTTTGCTGCCAATCCTTTATTATGTAAACAGAACTGATTGCAAGAAGGAGGCAATCATGGCGAAGTATCTGGCAATTTTTGTGTGTCTCGCGCTGCTGGCATCCTGTACCAACCATCCTTCTTCATCCACCAACCCTCCTCCATCGGTGATCATTGTGACCAGTCCCCCCACCCTGACCGCAGATGAAGCGATGCCCGCGCTGCGAACGATCACTGCTGAGAACGCGTTCACCATTCAATTGTTGAGAACTCTACATATTCCGGGATACATCCGCGGCAAGGTGAGCCAATGCAACACCGCCTTCAGCCCGGATGGCTCGCTTGTGCTGGGCGTGTGCGGAAACAATCCGGTCGCGGTGTGGGACGTGCAGAGCGGGCAATTGCGTTACACATTCGGCCCATCCGGTTTTCAAATGGTCACCTGCGCGTTCAGCCCGGACGGGAAAACGATCGCCTGCGGTGGTTTTGATAACAAGATCACTTTCTGGAATTCTGAAGATGGCACCATGCTGAAGGAATTTGCCGAGATTTCCAGCCCTGTGTGGGACATTGCCTTCAGCCCTGATGGCAACTCACTCGCCACCTGCGGTATGGGTGAGGGGGTCCGTTTATGGGATATCGCCAGCGGGGAGGTACTTTGGGGAACAGGCTACGGAAATGGCTGCCTCAGCCTAACATTCAATTCTGACAGCGGCCAAATCGCCTACGGCAGCCTGCGCGGCATCATCGAGGTGCTGGATGCCTCGAGCGGAGGGAACATCGCCACGCTTTCGGATGGAGGTGAGCACGTTGGCGACATCGCTTTCAGCCACAACGGTCAATGGCTGGTCGCCGGCCGGGATGATGATCTGACCTACGTCTGGCAGGTGATCGATCCATCCGCGTCGTACGGATACAATAGTCTGGACCCGCTCCATGGTCACTATCACTACGTGAACGGGATCGCTTTCAACCCCGATGACAGCCTTTTCCTTTCGAGCAGTCATGATTCTACAACCCACATCGTTGATGTCAAATCAATGACCGTCGTTAAGATCATCGGAGGCCACAGCGATGTGGTCTTGCGCAGTTGCTTTGATCCCACCGGAAAACTGATCGCCACCATCAGTTGGGACGGCACGGTCATGCTTTGGGGAGTAAGAGAATAAAGAAAACGGAGCGGTGATCAACCGCTCCGTTGTTCATTACTTGATGGCCACCTGCACCGCTCTGACGACGTAGCGGTAGCGGTATTCTCCCGTGGCAGGATCATACCCCTTGCAGGTGATCAGCGTGAGCCAGGGGAGGTTTTCGTGTTTGGTGAGCAGCGAAGTATCGTCCGGGGTGATCTGCATGAACTCACGGACCTCATAGATGTATTCCTGATCCCAGGCATGGATGATGATCTGGTCTCCGTATTTCAGGTTGGTCAGACTAATAAAGGGACCCGGCTTACCATCGGCATTGTAGACGTGAGCCGTCAGCACAGAATTGCCGGCCAATGTTGGGTAAGCGGTGCCGGTCAACCAACCGGCCTGATCGTTCAGCCAGGTAACATCCCAACCGTCTTCCGTCTGTGGGATACCCACGATCGGAACCTGGACACCCAGGCCGGGAATTTCGAGCCAGATATTCCCGAGGTCGGCGTACACCTTCAGCGCGGGCTGCTCAGGGACGTAAGTCTTCGCGTAAGGCGCGAAACCAGTCCTCGGAATTTCGAGTACGGCGGCTTGCCATGACCTGGATACAGCCACCGCGCCTGTCTCACCGGCGTCTTCGAAATCATCGTCACCGTTCAGATCGACATCGGCTGTGGCACGGTTGACGAGATGATCGATCATCGGGCTTGTGCGTACGTTGAAGACGATATGCAGCGCGTTCACTGCCAGCGCCGGATCGGTGATGCCAAAATCTGGAGCGATGGTACCTTCCCAGATGATGCGGCCGCGCGGATAAGCAGTGGTCGGTCCTTCGTAGTAACAGACCTCGGTAACCGTGGCTGCCGACGAAGTACAACTGATGCCGATATTGGTTGAATCAGCCGGAGCACCGGCAGGGACATCGTAACCGCTTGAAGCTCCGGTGGCCTGGTAGACGGTATTTTCAGGGATCGGGTCGCTGATGGCAGCCCGGACTCCTACGATGTTGGTGTTGTTGATCCACACCATTGTCCAGGTCACCTGCGGCCTGCCGGAAGCATCCACCGTCTTGATGCCCGACGGCGGATCGAAAATGTCATTCCCGAATTCGACCGGGGTGGGTTCATTGTTATTGTTCGGGTTCAGGTCATCATCCGAATCGGGGTTGTCGCCATTCTGTGAAACGTCGGTGACTTCCACATCGGCCGGGCTGATTCCACTGCCCTCCACCGAGTTTTCGAAGTAATGCGTGGTGGGGATGACACGTACAACGATCGTGATCACACCCTCTGCGTCCGGTGCCAGGGTATTCCCGGTATCGAGCAGTTCAGTATCTGTATCACCGTCATAGCCGGTGTTGACATCCAGTGTGTCGCTGTCGATGGAAATGACCGAGAAAACAGTTTCTTCGTGACCGGCTGTGACTGTGAACGTGGTATTGAGATCGTCGGTGGCACTGATATCGTGCAGGGTGACATTACCGTAGTTCTTCACCAGGATATTGAAAGCGACATCATACGTGCCGGTGCTGACCGTGTTGATGGTAACGAGTTCCTTGGCCAGACCGATCATGGGTTGCTGGTCCGCGCCAATGGATTGTGTGGCCTCGTTGGAAGTCACAGTATCACCGTCTGCGTCCATAGCAAACCCGGTGGCAACGTTGGTCAACATCCCGGTATCGAGATCATCCTGAGTGATGCTATAGGTTGCCGTACAGGTGATCGATTCACCCGGAGCAAGCGAAGTGACCGTTCCGCAGGTGAAGAGCGTCCCCTTGGGGGTACCGATCTGATCATCCGTAATGCTAAATGGTGCAACCAGTGTGGAAGTGCCATTGTTTGTTAATGTGTAGGTGTAAGTGACCTCTTCACTCAACACCAGGTAATCGGTGTGTTCCGCCGCAGCCAATTTGGTCAGCGACAGCAGGTTGAGAGTATCAGTATCTTTTTCTGTATTATTGTCGGTGTTCTCATCCACCAAACCTGACGGCGGAATAACCGAGGCTGAGTTGACGATGCTTGTGGTCGCATCATCGACAACGGTGGCCGTCACTGTGTAGACCACTTTCGTCCCTACCGGCAGGTTGACCGTATCCGAGATATTTCCGGTACCGCTGGCTGTGCAGGATGCCCCGGTATCCGCCGTACAGGTCCAGGAGATGTCTTCAAGCGTGCTTGGGAAGCTGTCCACCACTTTAGCACCGGTGGCGTCGATCAGACCATCATTCGAAACAGTGATGGTATAAACGACCACTTCACCGCGGTCGACCGATTTGACCCCATCGGTTTTGTTGATCGACAGGTCAAGCGTTGAAAGGACTTCGAGGGTGGCAGTATTCGAAGGAATGCCGTCTCCTCCCTCTGTTGAAGTCACCTTGTTCGTTGTATTCTCGTAAATTCCGGCACCTGCTGTCACATCGACCGAAATGACGCACGGCGTCCCCACCGCGACCGTTGCTGCGTTCAAAGAAACGCTTGTGTCGCCAGCTGAAGCGCTGAAACTGGCGCCTGTACCGCAGCCTGAGAGATCGACATTGGCTGGATCCGCTACCGTGAGGCCGGTTGGGAAGTCGTCGCTGAAGGCAACGCCGGTCAACGCCACCGGGTTCACCCCGGGATTGGTAATCGTGAAGGTAAGCGTACTGATATCCCCATCGTTGATCGTGATCGGATCAAACGCCTTGGAAATCACCGGGGGCGCCACTGCCAGCAAAGTATCCGTTGCCGTCAACCCGTTCCCGCCGTTGGTGGAACTGACCCTGCCGGTGGTATTGACGTAGGTTCCGCCGGCATTCACGGTCACATCCACCGTGACCGTACAGGAACTGTTGGCCAGGATCGAACCACCTGTCAGCCGGATGGTGGTATTACTGTTTGAGAGCGCCACCGTACCGCCGCATTGACTGGTCAGGATGGGCGTGACCACGCTCATCCCCGAGGGCAGGTTATCAGTGAAAGCAACCCCGGTCAGAGAAACGACATTTTCCGTTGGATTGGTGATCGTGAAAGTCAGCGTGGTTGTTGCACCGGCAATGATCTGATCGACCGCAAACGCTTTTGTGATCAAGGGTGCATCCACTTTGTAGACAGTTACACTGGCAGTATTCGACGTGATCGTGTTCGATCCGCTGTCGGCTGCCGTGGCGTAAGCGATGTTCGTAACAAAACGGTCCATTACATCCTGTGCAACCACATAATAGGTACGGGTACAGGTGGTCGCTCCACCGACAGGCAATGGGGCAGTCGATGAACAGGTCAGTGGGGTGCCAAAATGATCGTCATAAACCACGTAAGGCGCATACAGGGTTGAATTACCATTATTGATCAATGTATAGGTATAAGCGATCGAATTCCCTGCGTTATGGAAGCTTACTGTCGAAGTAGACTTCACCAGCATCAGGGAAGCATAATACACCGTCGTTGAACTCTCGTTGGAAATGACGGTCACACCACTGGCATCACCGGTAGCGTAAGCTGTGTTGGTAACCAGCCCGTCGTTGACATCTTCTTCCGTTACCACATAATCTGCCGTGCACGTGGCTGATTCACCAGCGGCCAGATCGACACTGGTACAGGTAATCGGATCGGAGAGATGATCGTCCGTGATCATGATCGGCGCGCTGATGGTAACGTCACCGGTATTGGTAACCGTGTAACTATAGGTAATTGTTCCACCCGCAGCACTGTAGCTTTGCGTGACGTGGGTTTTGACCAAAGAAAGACCCGGACCGCTCACAGTCAAAGTATCGGTCGCCGTGTTGCCGGTGCCGCCGTTCGTTGAACTGACCGCTCCGGTGGTGTTAATGTACGTCCCGCCGTTTGCCGCCGTCACGTTCACTGAGATCACACAATCGGTTCCGACAGCCACCACACCTTCGCTGAAGGTCAGTGTGGTTCCGTCTGCGGAAGGAGTAAACGTATATGCAGTACCGCAACCCGAGATAGTTACGTTGGGCGTGCCGGCCACGGTCACCCCTGTGGGCAGTACATCCGTGAACATGACTCCGGTCAGGTCAACCGGATTGGTTGCCGGATTCGGATTTGTTATTGTAAAGGTCAGTGTGGAGATGCCGGTTGTGGCAATCGAATCCAGGTTGAACGCTTTGCTTATCACCGGCGCAGCGATGACAGTCAGTGTATCAGAAGCTGAATTGCCCGTTCCACCATTGGTGGAAGTTACCGTTGAAGTGGTATTTTCATAAACACCCGGATCAGCCGAGACTCCCGCCACTACCGTGCAGGAACTACCGGCGGCAATCGACCCTCCGGACAGGCTGAGGGTATTTGTGGCACTGTCATAACTCACCATACCGCTGCACTGGGTGGGATTTGGCGCGCTATTCAAGACCATACCCGCCGGCAGCTCATCAGTGAATGCGAGCCCGGTCAGGGCAACCGCTGTGTTTGGATTGGTAATGGTAAACGTCAATACCGAAGACCCGTCTGCCGCGATCGTATCCGCTGCGAAGACCTTCGCAATTGATGGGGGTAAAACCGTAACCGGTGTATCCACCTCCAGTTCAGCGCAGGAACCAGAATCATTGGTCACATCCTGGTCGTTGACAAGCGCACCAGCCTCGACGCAGTTTTCATAGTTCTCGGGAACAGACGAAGTGATCTCGACAGTTACCGTGCAGCTCCCATAAGCAGGCAGATCACCGCCAGTTAGATAAAGTGTGTTGGTTGCCGCATCATAACTGACCGTGCCTCCGTTACACTGACTGGTGGTCAGGGGTAGAACAGGAGCCATATTCTCAGGCAAGGTATCCACCAGACCCAAACCGGTAAGCTCGACGTTGGTTTTATTCGAAATGGTGATCTGCATGGTTGTGGACTCACCGGCATCAATCGAGCTTTCGAAAAACACCTTTTTCACGGTGGCCAGTGCCAGATTTCCAAGCGATGCTTGCACAACTTCTTCGTTTTTCGCTCCGTTGGTCGTTGTTACAGCCCCGATGGGAATGGTATTCGTTAACGTGTTGATCACATTCATCGTGGTCTGGACTGTTACGTAGCATTCCGAATTGGCGGCTATCGTTCCTCCGCTGAATGAGAATGAGTTCGCGTTTGGCACAGCAACCACCGTACCACCGCATGTGGTCGTTGGTGAAGCCGGAGCTGCGATTATCATGCCATCCGGGAAGGTATCGGTGAAAGCAACCCCGGTCAACACCGCATTATTGGGGTTGGAAAGGGTCAGGGTGAGCGTGGAAGCTGAACCGCCAAAAACTGTGTTCGGCGAGAAGCTCTTATTGACATCGATAGTCAGAGAAGCCACGGTTAAAGTTGCTGACGCAGCCGTTGGATTTGAGATCTTGGTGGAAGTGCCGTGGATCGTTCCGGTCAGATCACCAACTGCGATCGTGTTCGACCAGGGACCGGTGGTGACACCCACTACGTCCAACACGACCGTGCAAATACCGGGCACACCGCCCACCTGTGCCGGAATGGTAGCGTTGGAGAGAGAAATGGCCCGTGTTCCTGCCCCAGCTACCAGCACGGCATCTGATCCGCAATTGGTGTAGGCATTAGGTTCAGCTGCGATCATTACACCACTTTGCAGCGAGTCGTTAAAGGCAGCTCCATCGATTTGCGAACTGTTCGTGTTCTGTAATGTGATCGTCAGTGTGGAAATACCATTGATATTCACTACAGTGGGGGCGTATGCCTTGGCAACAGAAATTCCACTCACATTTAAGGTCGCGGAAATATTGCCAGACATGTTCCTGCCCTCAGCATTCGAAATGTTGGAAGGCGGGATGATATTTGTATAATTCCCCGGCGTTGAGCTGGTGACATTAACAGCGATCGAACAACTTCGAGTAGCAGCAACCGAACCACCGGTCCAGGTCACCTGGGTACCGCCTGCCGTCGCTGTTAGTGTACCTCCCACGCAGTAAACGCTCTTGGTGGCATTTGGCGTCGGAGCGATCACCACACCCACCGGAAGCGCATCCGTGATCGAGAAATTACTCAATGATATATCGCCGGGAGCTCTGAATGTGATCGTCAGACGCGATACACCGCCGATGGCAATTGAGGCTGGAGAAAAACTCTTTGACGCTGAAGTGATCCCAAGACCGCTGGCATAGGTGGTTACCGCAGCAGAGACCGCGGTAATATTGGTCGCTCCCTGGTCGGTAATAATAGATCTGGCCGGGATCACATTGGTGTACGTGCCAGCCACGGTGGCAGTTAAATTCACGGTGATCGTACACGATCTGCTTGCGGCAATCGTCGCGCCGGTCAAGGAAATGCTATTGGTTGCAGAATCATAGGCGACCGACCCATCCGTACAGTTGGTGGCCAGGTCGGGGGTTGCGCTGGGAACCAAACCGGTTGGCAGGTTGTCCGTCAGGCTGACTCCTGAAAATGCCTGCGTGGAAGAATAGTTCGTGAGGGTGATGGTCAACCTGGTTGTGCCGCCCACCTGCATGTTGGTCACCGAGAAAGCCTTGGCCAGCCCCATGATCTGGAAGTTGACCTGGGCGGAGGCAGCGGTGGCATTGGTCACCCCTTCACGTGACTGGATTGCGTTGGCAGGGATGGTATTGATATACGCTCCCGGCGTTGCGGAAGTCACATACAGGCTGACCACACATGACGAATTTGCTGCAATCTCGGCATCAACAATCTTTACGCCCGTGTCTCCTGCTTCCAAAACTCCTCCCGAAGCATCGGTTAACGAAACGGAAGAACCGCAATTGGAAAAAGAAGGGCTCGGAGATGAATAGATCGCCAAATTCGCCGGAAGGTTATCGGTGAGTGTGACCTCGTGTAAAGCATAATTCAGATCGTTGTTACGGATGGTAATCGACATCAGGCTGCTGGCGCCCACTGTGCGCGTATTGGGATTGAAGGTTTTGCTCAGTGAGGGAGGTTGGACCGTGCGCACCTGAATGGTAGCGTCTGTTTTTGTCTGGTTCGTCAGGCTGACGGTACCCGTTGCGTCGGTGGCAACCAATTCATTAGCAGGGATGGTATATATGAAGGTGCTCCCTGCCGAGGTGGAGGTCACGTTCACTGTCACCGTACAGGTGCCCGGGTTATCTCCGCTGGCCGCGGGGATGACGCCGCCGTAAAGAGCGAGAGTGGTACCGACAGTAGTAACGGTAATGCCGCAGTCTGACGTGGCATTGACCGGATTGGCAAAATACACACCGGAGGGAAGCTGTTCAGAGACAGCCGGCGGATAGGATGATAGAGTGACCGGGAAGGAGTTAGAATTCCCCAACACAACCGTGAGTACCGAGATGCCCCCCGAAGGGATAACATCCGGGGTGAAGTTATTGGTGATGATCGGGTAGGAATAAGTCACGCCCTGCGCTGCCGTTTCGATCATTGGCAGATTTTGGATCGAGATAACAATTGCTGAAACCAGAATAATCAGCTTAACGAAGAGTCGTGAAGAATTCCTCATAGGTGCACCTTCTTGAATGAAATTGTGTTGTTCAGCAAATTTCAGTTCGTTCTGGTCATCCCCAAAAAACTGCAGACAGTGTGTCCTTCTTGCGTGATGACCTTCATCCACAGATTGTTAAGCATACAACTAAGGATTAATTACATTTGGAAAATAACAACCATATTATATATTACATGTAAAAAAAATACTTGTTCTTTATGCCTTTTTAATGTGTTCAGAAATAAATCCACTTATTGTTAATAAAAACCGCCGGTATTTCCCGGCGGTTGATTTGTTACATTTCCATTGCTGTTTCGAACTGGCTGTTGTACAGCGATGCGTAAAAGCCATTCTTTTTCAGCAAATCCGTGTGCGTTCCCTGCTCCACGATATCCCCTTCATTCATGACAAGGATCAGGTCGGCATTGCGGATCGTTGACAGACGATGCGCGATG
Source organism: uncultured Anaerolinea sp. (assembly GCA_964456715.1). Taxonomy (GTDB): domain Bacteria; phylum Chloroflexota; class Anaerolineae; order Anaerolineales; family Anaerolineaceae; genus UBA6107. The sequence goes on from CAYWCH010000079.1 coordinate 9,547, forward strand.
ATAAAGCTCGTGCGTCCCTTCATGATCGAATCCATGGCCTTCTGGATCAACACCTCGGTACGGGTATCCACGGAGCTGGTGGCTTCATCCAGAATCAGGATGCTGGGATTGGACAGGATGGCACGCGCGATGGTCAGCAACTGCTTTTGACCCTGTGATACATTGGAAGTTTCTTCATCAAGCACGGTTTGATACCCATCTGGCAGGGTGCGGATGAAGTGGTCCACGTAGGCGTGGTCGGCAGCATCGATCACATCCTCGTCCGTGGCCCCGAGTTGGCCATAGCGGATGTTCTCCATGATGGTGCCATTGAAGAGCCAGGCATCCTGAAGCACCATGCCAAACATATCCCGCAGATCCTGTCGTTTAAAATCGCGGACG
>CAYWCH010000080.1:0-9833 GCA_964456715.1 uncultured Anaerolinea sp.
GTTCTCTTTGGGTATACCATAGACGGCGATGTTCTGGAGGGTTGTTTCGTTCTCGGATTTGTACGAAACCACGACGCCGTTGATGATATCAAGGTCCTCAGGTTTTTCGTGCCAGGCCTGGGCAACCACGTCCAGGATCTGTCTGCGGGCATCCAGAGCTGCTGCGCGGATGGCATTGCCCATGCTCCAGGTGAGGCGGCTGGCAACGGTTTGCCATTCATACGGGCTGTACTGGGTATCTACCGGACCGGCAATGCGCACGTGCTCGTAGGGCACACCCAGGGCCGCCGCGGCCATCTGGGCCATGACGGTAAATGTACCCTGACCGATCTCCTGCCCTCCGATGCCAACAGTGATATGGCCGTCTTCAGCCAGTTCCACCCACGCACTCGAACCGGCATTGGGGGGCATGGCGGGGGCTTTCCAGGCGATGGCGATGCCGCGACCTCGGAGCTTATCGGGCGAACTGGGAGTTTTGGGTGCATCCCAATGGATGGATTTGGCAACATTTTCGATGCATTGGATCAGCCCATTGGCGTGCATCTTCATGCCGGTATCCAAATTGTCGCCTTCCTTGACGCCGTTCATCTTCAGGAAGGTGGGTTTATCGATGCCAGCCACTTCGGCCAGTTCGTCCATAGCCTGGTCCAGACCGGTATGCAGTTCCGACATGCCGAATCCGCGATAGGCACCGCCGATGGGGTGATTGGTATAAACACAGATGGAATCGGTGCGAATATTGGGAATGTCATACGGTCCGGAGCTTGAATAACCGCCCGCACGGGTGACGTTCACGCCGTATTCGGTGGATCCACCGCCATCCCAGTACATGAGGTTTTTCAAGGCGAGCAGTTTGCCGTCTTTATCGCATCCGACTTTTATATGGATCACGAGACCCTGGCGGACAAAATTCGTGAAGAACTCTTCCTCACGGGTGAGCAGCAGTTTGACCGGATAGCCCTTGCATTTGGTTGCCAGGGCAACCGGAATGGCTTCCATGGTTACGCCAGCTTTACTGCCAAATCCACCGCCGACAAATGGAGCAATCACACGAATATCGGTGGGGGAGATCCCCAGGGATTCAGCGATAAGGGCGCGCTGGGCAAAGGGAGATTGGGAAGAGGCCCAAAGGGTGATCTTGCCTTTTTCGTCCTGCATCGCCACAGCCACATGGGTTTCGATGGGCACGTGTTGAATTTGGGGAATGCGGAAGGTTCTTTCCACAATGTGGGCACACTTTGGCCAGGCGGCTTCAATATCGCCCTTTTGGATCTTGAAATGATTGGCAATATTGGTGCCGGGTTTTGGGAAAATGAAATTTGGCCAGGAGTAGCTGCCGAGATCCGGGTGGATCAAGGGAGCTTTTTCAGTGGCACCGTATTCGGGGTCAAAAATGGGTTCAAGTTGTTCGTATTCAACATCGATCAACTCGAGTGCCTTCATGGCAATCTCGTTGTTCACGGCTGCAACTGCGGCCACAGGTTCACCGATAAAACGAACGCGGTCGATCGCCAGGATGTTTTTATCTTTGAGATAAAGACCGATCTTGTTTGGAAAATCCGTGCCAACGATCACAGTTTTGACGCCGGGTAAAGCCCTCGCTTTGCTGACATCCACTTTTTTGATCAACGCGTGTGGGAAAGGGCTCCGTTTTACACGAGCATAGAGGAGCTTGCCGCCGAACTGGATATCATCTGTGAATGTTGCAATACCGGTTACTTTTTCGTAAACGTCATTACGTGGCAAATTCGCACCGATCGGACTGGAACTTTGGTCTTTCGATTTCACGTTTGCCATTATTTGGCTCCTTGGATGATTATGCCTGGGGACTACGACTTCGCCGCTTCCTTGATCGCTTCCACGATACGGACGTAACCGGTGCACCGGCAGAGGTTGCCAACGATCGCCTGACGTATTTCCTGGTCGGTGGGGTGCGGGTTGCGATCAAGCAACGCTGTGGCAGAGATCAATATTCCCGGGGTACAAAAACCGCATTGCACACCACCGGTTTTAATGATGGCTTCTTGAACTTTGCTCAATTTACCATCTCGAGCCAGACCTTCGACTGTAGTTATTTCGGCACCATCGCATTCAGCAGCGAGAACCATGCAGCTATTGACAGGTTCTCCATTCATCAATACGGTACAGGCGCCGCACTCGCCGGCGCTGCATCCGTTCTTTGTTCCGGTCAAAGAGAGTTTTTCTCGCAGCAATTGCAAAAGGGTTATATTATGGGGCACGTCCACCACTTCGACGAGGTCATTAACAGTGATTGTGATCTGTTGTAAAGCCATACGTTCCTCCAAAAGAGGTCAATTGCTTTGCTTATTTATTGATCTTTAACCAGACTTCGGTAATTGCTTCAAGTGTCAGGTTTTTGACCATGCATTTACGGTACCTGGCTGAGCTTCGGACATCATCGATCGGGTTGATCTCATCCATTGTTGATTGAGCTGCTTCTTTGATGATATCCTCGGTGATCTTTGATTTGGCCAGTATTGCTTCGGCTTTAGCGGCTTCAAATGGAACTGGGGCCACTGACGCAAGAATAATTCTAAAACCATAGCCTGATGTCGATTCTTTGAGGGGATAACCCATTACTGTCACACCAACGATCGACAGATCGCCGATCGAATTTCTACCCAGCTTTTTATAAACTCCAAACGCATGGTCTGGAGGAATAGGCAATGAAATGGAAACAACAACATCACCGGGTTTGAGAACAGTTTTCCCTGGTGCCAGGAAGAAAGTACATAAGGGGATCTGGCGGAAACCGGAGACGCCATGGACGTTCAAAACGCCATCATAAGCGATGCACGCGCCGATCGTGTCTCCTGCGGGAGAGGCGTTGCAGATGTTGCCAATGACGGTTGCGCGGTTTCGTAATTGATAGCTTGCCACTGACCCGGCTGATTCAGCCAGAACAGGGTAATGATTCATCACATCATCGTTCGCTGCAATACGATTCATCGTAATTGCGGCACCGATCGTCAGGCCTTTCTCTGGATCAAAGGAGAATTCATGTGTCTCTTTCAATCCTTTGATATCTACCAGATAATCCAACTTGAGAATGCTGTCGCGTAACCTGACAAAACAATCAGTCCCTCCCGAAAAGGGACGGGACACATTTTCGTGCTCTGCCAGGAATTTGCTGGCTTCAGCCAAAGTTCCCGGGCGAAAGTATTGAAGTTCTGGAAGTCCTGGATGTGGATTGATCATAACAACTCCAGTCTGTAGAATTCTATTATGTCATATTACCTGCAAACCGGATAAAAATCCCTCCAACGTTTACGAAGGAGGGATTTTGAGTTACTTATTTAATTACCCTGCAACGTTCGTGCGTTCCTTCACGCCAAACCATGACGGTTTGATGAGGAGGAATACGGCATTTAGCAGAATACCCACAAGTGCGGCAAAGATGATATTCGGGATCCCATTCGGGAATACACCCGGGATTGAAATATCGAAGACGCCGTAGCCAATCGTGTTGACGGGGGTATCAAGTCCGGCATCAGCGGCTTTGATGTATTTGTAGAACTGACCGCCAATACCAAGCACGAGGATGGTTGCACCAACAGCCAATTGCTTGGGGTCAAACAAGTTGACCTTTTCGCTCTGGATAAGCGCAACACCCTGCATACCGATGACACCGAACAGGTAGATGGAGAGACCACCAACAACCGGGGTAGGCAGTGATTGGACCGCACCGGCGAGTTTGCCGACGAAGCCCAACAGAATGGCGATAACACCAGCAGCCATCAACACTGCAACGGAGTAGTTGCGCGTAATTGCCATCAGCGAGTTGTTCTCACCGTAGTTTGTGCCAGCGCAGCCACCGAGGAAACCGACAACGAGGTCATCGGCACCATCGGAAACCAGATTAAGGCCAATGAGTTTCTTGATTTCAATGGGTTTCTTGCCGACTTCGACTGCCAACTGATCAATGTAAAGGCTCATCTGATAAAGATGGGCGGTCGATTCAGGGACGGTAGCGATTGCGATCAGCGCGATACTGAGCGCATAACCCCAAACACCGGGCGCTGCAAAATTGGGAAAAGTAAAGTTAGGAACAGCAAACCACTTGGCATTCTGGAAGTAAGACATATTAACAATGTCAGGCCAGAAGATTGCTGCCACAGCCCAACCTACGACGGCACCAAGCAGGATCGGCAGCATACCGATGAGGCCTTTGCCTTGCAGATAAACAGAAAAAGCGATGGTTGCGAAGAGTGTAATAAATGCGACGGGCCAGTTGTATGAAGCTTCTGCCAGGGCAGTACCGGCTAGTGCGATACCAATGACGATGGCGATCGAACCGGTAATGACCGGGGGAAGAACTTTATCAAGTGCCTCTTTGCCAACAGCCATAATCAAGAGACCAATGAGGATTTCGACAATTGCTGTGCCGATGATACCAACCTGAACAACCCGGATACCTTCGTAGCAGATGGAACCGGACTGCTGCATGCATTCGGCGGAGAATTGGTTCATCACTGTGAAAATTACAGCAATATAGCTGAAGGATGAGCCATAGTACATCGGGATGCGGCGTCCTGAAACCAACAAGGCGATGATTGTGCCGATGCCTGATGCAGTCAGTGTTACACTGATGTCAAAGTGGGTGATGACTGCCACAAGCACTGTAGCGGGAAACATTGTTAAAAATTGCTGTAAACCTAAACTGATCAAAGCACCTACTGGTGGAACATCTTGCGGTAAGTAGCCGACTAATTCATTCGGCTTTTTTTCGGCTGTTTTTGCCATATCCTCACTCCTTATAATTTTTGATGGTAAAAAACGATTCTCAAAAACTGACGATTTCTCTCAATGGCACCTCCGAAGATAAAATTTGATCATCCATAATAGCGCCGCCAACTTGGATGGGTGATTCATCCTTTTTTACATCCAGGAAATTAAGGTAACAAAAAAGCTTCGCAGTGGTTGAAAAACCAATGGAAGCCTTTTTGGGCGAACCATTTATAAGGGAAATCAAGACCCTTTTATAACAAAGAAGCCTGTTTGGTAAAATCATTCGATAATCACCTTGGCGGGAAAACCCCTGATAAATTTATACCTACTGATTATAAATTAAAATGCCGGAGAATGATATAAAAAAGAGTGATTTCTGCGAAAATTGGTTGGTTTAAAAGATATAAAGTACATCTTTTAAGCAGATAATACTCCCAAATGTCAAGTAGTATTGACAAATGTATAGCATTCCTCCATAATGCTTTTTGGTAAATGGCATCAACCATATAAACACAAGGATTGATTATGAGATACGATATTGGCACCATTGTCATCATCGTGGCAGTTTTGATCTTTTACCTGCGGTTGATCATCATCCAACGTCAGCGGATTAAGAAGGCCAGGTACCAGTACGCGCAAGTCAGCGAAAAAATGAGCAAGAAGAAACGCACAGCCGGTTCAAAACCCGAGATACGTTATTCAAAATTGGGGGTTCAGGTTAGAAACTGGTGGCTCATGGGTGGAGGAATTGTTTTGCTCATAGCGGGAGCCGCCGTAAAATATTTTAATCTTAGAATCGGAAATTTTGATTTTTGGTGGATCCCGGTTTTGCTGGGTATTCTATCCATGGCGTTTGGTGTTGGTTAAGGAGGATCATGGCCGTGAAACCAGTTGTTTGCCCAAAATGTGGAAGTGAAGCACATGTTTTCAAGGTAAGTCAGCTTTACCTGGAGAGCTTGATGCATCTGAAGCATAAAGAAACTGCCGAAACACCATTGATCGACAAACTTAAAGCGGAAGTGCCGGAAGAACGTCTAAAAAAGGAAAGTGACGAAGATTATTATCGAAATGTGGCACAGGCTTTTAAACCCCCTGAGGGTGGATCCCAGGTAGCCAGGACGATCAATCCTGATTGGGTCGCCGTGGCCATGGGTCTGGTAAGCCTTTTTTTCTTAAACCAGATATTTAAGAATAATCACGAAGATTTTTGGTACATGGTTCTGATGGTGGTAGTAGGCTACGGTCTGTATTTTATCTTCCGGAAAAAGATAAAAGAGAAATATGCAGGGATTGTTTCGAAAGAAATGGGGTCCAAAGAGGCGGTTGAAAAAGCCGTTGGCGTTTGGATGAAACTGTTTTATTGTTCTGCAGACAACGTGGTTTTTGGAGTAAAGAAAGATGAAACCATTCCGCTTTCTGAAATGAACACGTATCTGGTTCACAAAGCCAATAAGAATTAGCTCGAGTTCTTGAACAACCGGCGTTTAGCCGGTTGTTTTTAGATCAAAGTAGAAATAAATCTTTGTGTTTTGTAATTTATTTTCGACAAAGCATTATTGACATTACTGGTAGATGAATATATCCAAAGACATATGGACTTTCAACTGAAGGTATTTATAATTTTCAAAAACCTGAGAGAAGCCATGGTAAAGAAAATAGCAATTATTACTGACAGTACCAACGATCTCCCATTGGAAATCCGCCAAAAATACAATATCAATGTTGTGCCGCTGACCATCACCTGGGGGAATAATCAGTACCTGGATGGCGTGGATATTTCAGCCCAGGAATTTTACGAAAGATTGACGATCGATCCACCGCTGCCAAAAACATCGCAGCCTGCCCCGGCAGATTTTTTACGTGCTTATGAGAAAGCGAAGGCAGAAGGGGCTGAAGAGATCGTCGTTATCGTGATCAGCAGTGCCATGAGCGGAACCATTGGTTCAGCCCGAACCGCCGCCGCTGAATTCGATCTCCCTGTCCACATTGTGGATTCGAAATCCAATTCAATGAGCCTGGGTTGGCAGGTGCTGGCAGCCGCCAGGGAACGAGAAAACAATGGCAATGCTGAGCAAATGATCCTGGCCGCTGAAAAGGTTCGCAGGAACGTTCAATACCACATCATCCTGGAATCTTTGGATTTCCTTTTCCAGGGTGGAAGGATCGCCGGAGCTGCACGATTGCTTTCGGGGGTGTTGAAGATTAAACCGCAAATTCGTGTCAATCACGATTCCGGATCAGTGGAACCGGGACCCATTTCGCGAACCCGTTCACAGGCGATTGATAGATTATTTGAAGGATTCTTTAAAAAGCTGGATATTTCTAAACCCCTCCACATTGCCGTGCTCCATAACGCTGCCCTGGCAGAAGCTGAAGAATTGGCACAAAAGGTGAGAGAAGATTTCCATCCAGTTGAGCTAATCGTGGGGATTGTTTCCCCAGTTCTCGGGGTCCATACCGGGCCGAAAGCACTGGCATTGTGCGGGTACTCCGAAGAATAATTATGGCCATTTTTTAAGACAAAAGGCAGGCTCTTTGCTTGCCTTTTGAATTTTTCTGATATATGATTAATTTGCGTTTAAATACGCAGATCGTATTCCCAATTTTTGGAGGAGGAGAGAAGTGAAAAAGAGATTTTTGTTCGTATTGATTTCAGTGATCATCGTAAGTTCAATGCTGCTCAGCGCATGCGGTACTGCATCATCAAAGACGGTGACCTGCGGCACCACGGATAATCCGTGCGTGATCACCTTCGTCCCGTCTGGCGATACCGGCAAGATCACCACCGCCGGTCAGGAGATTGCAGACTGGTTGACCGCCGAGACTGGCCTGTCCTTCACAATCGAGGTCGGAACCAGCTTCGCCGCTTCAATCGAAGCCATGGGCGCCAATAAGGCTCAGATCGGTTTCTTGAATACCTTCTCAGTACTGCTGGCTGAATCCAAATACGATATCGAGCCCGCACTGGCAGTTGTCCGTAAACTCGCTGTGAACGACATCAGCCCGGACAAAGACCTGGGTGGCACCATGCAGCCGTACTATCGCGGCCAGTTCATCGCCAGAGCCGATTCAGGCATTGCCACAATAGCTGACCTGAAGGGTAAGACCTTCTGCTTTGTGGATCCGAACTCGACCTCCGGTTACATTGTGCCGAGGATCATTATTGCAGCCAATGGTGTCAATCCTGATACCGACATCACCGCCATGAATGCCGGTTCACACAATAATGTTGCCATTGCCGTTTACAACGGCGACTGCGACGCTGGTGTGACCTACATTAATGTCATGACCGATGAATCAGCCGATCTGGCAACCACTTATCCTGACATCGCCACCGCGGTCGTTCCCTTCTATGATACAATCGCGATCCCCAATGATGGTGTTCAATTCGTCAAGAATTTCGATCCCGAATTGAAAGCCACGATCGTGGCTGCCCTGTTGAAGATGTCTGAAGATGAGACCGGCAAGACCTATCTCAAAGACCTCTACAACATCAATGGTCTCGTCGCCATCGATCCCACGTTCTATGACGAATTCGCGCAGACCTTGAAAGACGCAGGTGTTGATCCTGCATCTCTGGTAAAATAGATTAGCCCGCCTTTCTGGCAGGTCGAAAGGCCTGCCAGATTTTTTTTCGCAATCATTTATTATTTCATTCAAAATCAAAAATCCAGGTCGGTAATCCAAATGCTAAAAATTGAAAACCTCTGCAAAACATATCCGAACGGCACACAGGCACTCCAGGATGTCAGTTTTGAAGTTGCCGAAGGCGAGTTTCTCGCAGTCATCGGATTAAGCGGCTCCGGAAAATCCACGCTGCTGCGCTGCATCAACCGGTTGATCGAGCCGACTTCCGGCAAGATCATCTGGGATGATGTGGATGTCACCGCCGCGTCGGGGAAAGAGATCCGTTATATCCGCAGACAGATCGGCATGGTCTTTCAGCAGTTCAATCTGGTCAAGCGGTCTTCCGTCAACACAAATGTGCTAACCGGACGCCTGGGATATTCACCGACTCTGCCAAGTCTTTTTCACATCTTCTCAAAAGAAGATCATGACAATGTACGAAAGAACCTGGAAATGGTTGGCCTGTTGGATAAGATCGATGTTCGAGCGGATTCGCTTTCCGGCGGTCAGCAGCAGCGTGTTGGCATTGCCAGGGCTTTGATGCAGAATCCGAGGATGATCCTGGCGGATGAGCCGGTTGCTTCACTTGATCCAGTATTAGCCCATTCGATCTTGAAATACCTCGAACAACTCAACAAGGATTATGGCATTACAGTACTCTGCAGTCTCCACTTCCTGGATCTCGTCCATCGTTATGCCACTCGTGCCATAGCGCTGAAGGATGGCCGTCTGGTATTTGAGGGATTGCCAAAAGAAATCGACGATGAGCAATTCAAACAGATCTACGGAAAAGAAGCAGAACGCGTTGAGGTCGTTTAAAAAACCCTTGATTAACGAGATCGATCAATGACATCTGAGACATCCAAACAAGTTCATCTGCCAAAACTGATAGAGATAGCGCCTTTCTTCTCGATTATCCTGCCCGGATCCGGGCAGTTTCTCCAAAAAAAGATCTGGCGCGGGTTATCCATTTTTGCCTTCTCAGCACTGCTGAGTTTTTTGGTGTTTTGGGGATTCGAAAATTATGAAATCGGTTCCATCCAGAGTGGCAGGTTAACCTATTCCTGGTTAACCATTCCACTGATCCTTTTTTATCTATGGAACATCCTTGATGCATTCTTATTGGCCCGCAATAAGAAATCACCAATCTTGGTTGCATTCATCACAGGAGCAGTTATTCTGTACGTGGCTGGGTGGAGTGTCACGGATATTAAGCTGGATCGGCTTGTGACCAGGTTCGACGCGGCCAAATCGGTGATGACCAAGATCGTTAACCCTGATTTCCTCTCAACTTATGACGGTGACAGGGTGGTTGTCTGCGGCTGGAAATGCCTGTGGGATTATGCGGATGCCAAACTTCACGGTGAAGAAGGCCCCACCGTATTTATGAGTGAAAACGTTGGCCGGATTTTTGGCGGCAAGGGGAAGATCACCGCGACCATCTGGGATGTCTGGTT
>CAYWCH010000081.1:0-3132 GCA_964456715.1 uncultured Anaerolinea sp.
GCCGTTCGCCCCCGTAATCAGCACTACCTCTTTGCGCATAGACATCTCCATTAACAGGATAAATTGATGAAATTATTCTACTTCATCCGGATTCGTTCCCGCCAATTGCAGGCGTCACCATTCCGGCAGATTTTAATCCTTTTTTGATCAGCGCCACCACCTCGTCGGCAGTGTAGCGATCCGTGTCAATGACCAGGTCGGCGTGTTCCCGGGCGTGCTGGGTGCGGCGCAGTTGTTCTTCATATTCCTGCAGCGTCCAGTTTAATTTCTTGCGGGTCAGGGTGGATGGATAGGAGACTTCCAGGCAGATGAGGAAATCGGGACGGGTGAGCCGCTGCCACATGTCGCGGACGTAGGAATGCTCCTGGGCAATGTGGCGGCAGGCGATGCCTTCCTCTAAAAGGTGTTTGATGATGGTGGATTTGCCGGAAGCGCAGACGCCAACGATGGCGATCACCGGTTGCCTGTTTTCAACGGTCACGGTTCCTCCGATCCAGATGCGGGTGAAGGGAGCAGCGGTGAGGTGAAGATCAGCGCAGGTACTGCGGCGGAACGGGAAGGCGCACCGACATGCGGCGTACCTGGTCGGCTTCTTCGGGTTCCACGCGCATGACGACCACGGACATGTCGTCGTTGGGGCGGTTCTGGTCCAGGCGCAGGGCCTGGTTGAGCACGTTGTCGGCGATCTCGCGGGCGGTGGGCTGCTGGTCTTCGAGCATGGCGGTGAGCAGGGTGCACAGGTCCAGCGATTGACCGGTGCGGTCGCCGGCGTTGGTGATGCCGTCGGTGAACATCACGATGGTGATGCCGCTCTCGAGCGGAAACTCGGTGATGGAGGGGCGGATATTGCGCGAGGTGCCGATGGACGACGATTCGGCGGTGATGCATTCGATCACATCGCCGCGGGCCACGAAGACCGGGGCGGGGTTGTTGCGGGTGATGACGATGGTGGCGGTCTCCAGGTCGGCGGAGAGGATGTTGAGGCAGGCCGAGACCTTGCCGCCGCGTTCGGTGAAGAGGTAGTCCGAGGCGGCACGGGCGGCTGCGCCGTCGCGCACACCTTCGGCCAGCAGACCGATCACCTTGCGCACGACCATGGTGGAGATCGTCTTGGCGCCCTTGCCGGAGGTCTGTCCGTCGGCCAGGACAGCGGAGACGCCGCCATTGGGGCGTTCGACGATCTCGAGGGTATCGCCGCTTTCGGATACCGCGTATTTGTTGGTTTTCGAGGCAGCCACATAAACTTCCATAGCAGCATTGTACATCAATGGGCCAGAAGGTGCAAAATATCTCCCACGGCTGCTCGGAAGTAGGTTTGCTGGAAGGGTTTTGTCAAGGAATCCAAAATGGATGTAGAATTATTGCAAGTTTCCAAAGGGAGGGCAACGATAATCCAGAACGGGCGGGTGATAATGAAGGCAGGTTCTATATCTTTTTTTTAATTTACTAGAATTAGCGGGTCCAAAGTGCAAACTCCCCCTGCGATTTGACGGGTAATTAGTAATGGATATTTGGATGGTTATTTTATGAAGATCAATTTGTTTCTGCTTATAGAGCGTGGAGATTTTACCCAATATAAGGTAAATATTTCAAAGGTGGATATCAACTCGAGAGATATAGATGGAGCATCTTTTCTACAGACTGCTATAGTAAACAAGCAAACAGAAATTGCTCTTGATCTGCTTGAAAGGAAGATTGATATTAATTCCCAAGATAAGAAAGGAATGTCTAGTCTACATTACCTCGGATGGTATCCCAATATTATTCTAGCTGAGCAATTTATCCAATTAGGTGCGAATGTTAACCATAAAGATAAATATGGAAATACACCTCTTTGGTATGCAGTATTCTTTTCAAAAAGAGAATATAGCTATGTCAATTTGCTATTGCAAAACGGAGCAGATCCCCTTTCAATGAATAATGTCGGTAAAACCCCTATTATGTGTGCCCAGACAAGAAATGATCAAGAATTAGTTTTGCTAATGCAATCAATAAAGCTTAATTCTTGATAGGTAATAGCCCGTAGAGTGGGTTCCATTTCTGAGCCTACCTTAACTTTGGGAGCACCATAGGTAGAAGAAAGAAAAAATGGGAAAGATTTCATTGGCTTTTTATAGTAATCAGGATGAAATTGCATCAAGCAGGCGGTCGATGGCCGAACTAGATGAAGCAACTATTGGATTTTCGTTATTTCGTTTTCCGGTTAGTTTTTCTTACAACGATAGAAATATTTTTATTGGCAAAAACAGAAACACAATCACGTTACCAATTTTACATTTTGCGGCAACAAGTCTGTAGGGTGGGTTCCGTTTTTGAACCCACCTTACCATAAAAAGATATAGAATAAATCCATGCCGCAATACAGAAGATATTATGAAGAGGGTGGAATATATTTCTTCACCGTGGTGACTTATCACAGACGAAGGATATTAACCCTTCCAACATCGCGAAAGATATTGCATGATGCATGGCTTAAGGTCCAAAATCGACAGCCATTTGAAACCCTGGCGATTTGCCTGCTTCCGGATCACCTTCATTGTCTCTGGAAACTGCCAGAAGGGGATCCGGACTATTCAACACGCTGGAAAGCGATCAAACGCGATTTTTCGGTACATTACCTGAAACAAATCGGACCTGGGGAGGAACGAAATAATTCCAGGCAAAATCAAGGAGAAGCTGCCATCTGGCAAAGGCGTTTTTGGGAGCATTATATTGATAGCAAAGTAGATCTGGAGAATCATCTGGATTACATCCATTACAATCCGGTCAAACATGGATATGTCTCCAAACCCGGAGATTGGCCGTGGTCCAGTTTTGGACGATATGTAAAGCAAGGTATCTATGATTCTGAATGGGTGGGTGGAGATGAGGGTAGACTTAGTGGGCTGTATCTTGAATGATTGAATGGGAAGGTGGGTTCAAAGAACGAACCCACCCTACGAATTGCTACTTTTTGGTAGCGGCGATATGATTGTTTTAGTATAAGGAATATATGAGATCCATTTGGATAACATTCTTTTTGATTGCAATTATGTCTGTTCTCGCGGCCTGCAATAATGGTTCGCCCTTGGAAAAGCAATGGATATCTTCAATTGACATACCAAATGGAGATTTTGTATTCAGTACAATAAT
>CAYWCH010000081.1:3142-6324 GCA_964456715.1 uncultured Anaerolinea sp.
GAACGAACATAGTGATTCAAAAAGGGAAATTCTTGGATTTTATTCTTTCAAAGAGAACAAAACCACTTACCTTGATTTGGGCGATCAATTTCCGTTGGTAACTCCATTTTATCTAAATAATGACACGATCATTAGTACAAGAAAAATTCAGAATGTGGGTCTGACAAATTTAACGCAGTCTTATTTAACAATAACCAGCAACAACTCCTATTTGGAATGCACAAGATTGTTGGGTGCCATATTTCCATATGAAAACAATATTCTGGTAGCAGACTCAACCGGTGTTTTCTTAATAAGCAAAAACGATTGCTCAACACTAAAAACAATAATCAGTGGAGAAGAGCTTTATTCGATTAGTAAAGATTTTAGCATTGGCCCATATGCTTATTCTGAAACTGAAGGATTTATTTTGCTGAGTATTGACTCAAATCTAGTAAAACTATCACTCGAAAATGGAGAAATTAAGGATTATAGACGGGATGGAATTAACCCAGTATTGTCTCCAAATCAGCAGAACGTTGCATATTTGTCATATGATGGAATACACATTATGGATGTCTCGGGTGATAATGATACATTGGCTATCCCTTATTTGATTTCAACATACGATGGTTTCGCTTTGTTTGATAAAGGTAACCCGCCAACACCTTTTTGGTCAAGTAATAACGAGGAATTAATCTATCATAAATGTATGCTTCCTGGCGATACTCCTTGTCATAATATTGCTGATTATGGGATATATGTTTATGAACTAAAGACGAAAACAGAGAAGTTTATTCTAAAAGGGGGGTTATATCCTTCCTGGAATTATACAAATCCATAAAGTGACAAACTTGTGGTTAAAGAAATGATTCCAACCATTAAAATTCTTCAATAGTTGTAAGGTAAGTTTTGTCCCTAAACCCACCTTAAGAATTATCACAAACATTTTTACTTATGAGATTCGCTGATGCTCATTTCTTGACAGGAAAGGGCTCACGCAAGTATAATGTACCGGCCTATCGAGATAACGACAGGCAATGTATTCTTTGACAGGAGTGTAAGAAATGCCGCCTCTTCCAAAACGGAAACTATCTAAAGGACGCCGCGATCGCCGTCGTTCACAAGACGCGCTGACCGCCGTTGCATTGGTCCAATGCAGCAATTGCGGTGAGATGCGCCTGCCGCATACCGTCTGCCCAAACTGCGGTCACTACCAGGGGCGCGAAGTTGTGAGTGTTGAGAAAGAAACAAAGAAGAAGTAAATTCCTGTCCATCTGACAGTTTGTTTTCTTATTCAGCTCTGAATACTTCAAATCTAGAATGGATCAGAAGCTTCTCGATCGAGAAGCTTCTTGGTTGTTAAGCTCAAATATGGGGATCAGTTTTGGGGGAAATCATCCAGACTTTCGTCCGGGTTGTCATCCTCTTTAGCCGGTGAAGTTGCTGTGAATGAGGCATACCTGGCCAGCAGACGGCCGGGGATCAACCCCTGGATGTAGACACCCTTGCGGTCGTTTTCGATGTATTCCACCTGCCCCTGCTCGTGGAAGAGGCTGATCAACTGGCCCTCTGTATAGGGGATCTGCACGGAGATCTGGGTGAAGTTCTCGAAAAGCTCCGCTTCGATCATGGTCATCAGTTCTTTGAAGCCGACACCCTTGAGCGCGGAGATGGCCACGGCATTGGGGAAATCGCGGACGGCCTCAGCGGCCATTTCGGGCTCGGGCAGGCGATCCACCTTGTTGAGGGCGATGATGGTGGGGATGTGGTCGGCGTTGATCTGCTCGAGCGTTTCGGCGACCGAATGCGCCTGGGCCTGCGCGTTGGGGTGGGTGACGTCCACCACGTGGATGAGCAAGTCGGCTTCGGCGATCTCTTCCAGGGTGGCCTGGAAGGCGGCGACCAACTGGGTGGGCAGCTTCTGGATGAAGCCGACCGTATCGGTAACGAGAGAGTTGTGCCCCCCGGGTAAATCGACGCGGCGGGTGGTGGGGTCGAGAGTGGCAAAAAGCTGGTCCGCGACGAGGACATCCGACTTGGACAGGTGGTTGAGCAGGGTGGATTTGCCGGCGTTGGTGTAACCGACCAGCGAGATCAGCGGGATGCGGGAGCGCTTGCGCTGGGCGCGGTAGCGCTGGCGGTGGGCGCGGACCTTTTCCAATTCATCTTTGAGGACGGCGATGCGCTTGCGGATGAGGCGGCGGTCGACCTCGAGCTGAGTCTCGCCGGGGCCGCGCAGGCCCACGCCGCCGACCGAACCGGCACTGCCTCCGCCGCCGCCGGCCTGACGTTCCAGGTGAGTCCAGGCGCGGGTGAGGCGGGGCAGGCGGTATTCGTACTGGGCAAGCTGTACCTGCAGGATGCCCTCGCGGGTGGTGGCGTGCTGGGCAAAAATATCGAGGATGAGGGCGGTGCGGTCAATGACGCGCACGTGCGGCGCGAGGGCGCGTTCCAGTTCGCGCTGATGGCGCGGGGATAACTCGTCATCGAAGATCACCACATCTGCCAGGGTCTCCTCAACGAGGGCTTTCAGTTCTTCCACTTTGCCCTTGCCGATGTAGGTATCGGGGTTGGGGGTATCGAGTTTTTGCGAGGTCTCGCCGACCACTTCCAGACCAGCGGTATCCGAAAGCAGGGCCAACTCCTCCAATGAATCGTCCAGGCTGATCTCGGAGGGATGGCTTCTCAGCTCGATGCCGACGAGAAATGCTTTTTCTTTCGGGGGGTGGGTAAGGTCGTTTTGGAGGGCATGCGATCAATACTTCCAGGCGACGATACGGTCCATGGCTTCCCGGATCCGATCGGTGGTTTGACCGAGCGAAATACGCAGGAAACCCTCGCCGTACTGGCCGTAAACGATGCCGGGGGTGGCGCTGACGCCGGTCTCCTCCAGCATGCGGCTGCAGAAGGCCATCGAATCATTCTGACCCTGCGGCAGGTGTGCCCACACGTAAATGGCAGCGTGGGGCGATTCAAGGATGAAACCGGCCTTGCGTAGCGCATTGACGACGATGTCGCGGCGTTCGCGGTAGATCTCGTTGCGCTCCTTCAGCCAGCCCTGATCGGCGGTGAGGGCGGCCACGCCGGCATCGAACACCGGGATGAAGGTCGAGGTATCCATCTGTGATTTGTAGGTCGAGAGATAATCGATCACCTGGGCGTTGCCGACGGTCATTCCCAGGCGCCAACCGGCCATGTTG
>CAYWCH010000081.1:6334-8674 GCA_964456715.1 uncultured Anaerolinea sp.
CTCTGGCGCCGGGGATCTGCAGGATGCTGGGCGCGTTGTAGCCGTCAAAGGTGACGTCGCAGTAGGGTGCGTCGTGGGCGATGAGGATGCCATGTTCGCGGGCGAAGGCGATGGCTTCTTCATAGAATGCCATGGTAGCCACCGCGCCGGTGGGGTTGTTGGGGTAGTTGAGCCAGAGGATTTTGGCTTTTTCAAGATCGGCGGGGGCAATGGTCTTGAGATCGGGCAGGAAGCCGTTTTCGGCCAGCAGCGGCAGCGAAACGATGCGCGCGCCTGCGATGATGCCGCCCGCGGAGTAAACCGGGTAACCGGGGTCGGGCACGAGGGAGACATCGCCCGGGTTCAGCATCACCTGGCTGAGGTTGAAGAGGCCTTCCTTCGAGCCGATGAGACCGAGGACCTCTTTTTGCGGGTCGAGTTCGACCTCGAAGCGTTCCATGTAGTAATCGACGATGGCCTGGCGATACGCCGGGGTGCCGCCGTTGGGAGAATAGCCGTGGTTTCCGGGTTTACGCGCGGATTCGACGAGGCTGTCAACGATAAAATCAGCGGGCGGCAGGTCGGGAGAGCCAATATCGATGCGGATGACATCCACACCCTGTTTTTTCAGTTCTGCCAGTTTCTTGCCGAGCGATGCAAAAAAATACGGCTTAAAGGAGGCGATCCTTTCTGCCGGTTGATATGAAGGTATCGTATTCGTCATGAAGTATATTCCCTTTAGGTAGGTTAACTTTAGTTTACGCCAAGTGAGGCGTTTTGCCAACCTTCATTTGGTTTTCAACCAGGCCAGGAGCACGTTGCCCACGATCTCCAGGCTTTGGGCGGAGACCTTGTCGGCGGTATCATGGTTGGTATGCCAGGAAGGATAATCGAAATCGATCAGGTCGACGGCCGGGATGCCTTTCTCCAGGAACGGGGTATGGTCGTCGACCATATGGTATTTGTCCGCGTCAATGAAATGATCGGAATAGCCTAGCTCCGCCGCGATTTGCCAGATCTCATCGGTCAGCTCATCGTTGGATGATATTTCTCGATAGATATTCAGATCGACGTCGCCGATCATGTCGAGCAGAACGACGGCCTGGGGATTGACCGTGAGCGCGTCTGCGTAAGCCGAGGCACCGAGCGCCCAGTCCCAGCCGGGAAGGTCACCCTGGTCTTCGGCATCGAAGAAGACCAGCCAGACGTTCGTCTCCTCTGCGGGGAGCACCCTGGCCAGTTCAAGCAGCACCGCCACACCGGAGGCGCCGTCATTGGCGCCGGGGACGGGCTGGCTGCGCAGAGATTCATCCTTGTCACGGTCGGCGACCATCCGCGAATCGTAGTGCGCGCAGAGGATGATCGGCTGATCGGTTCCGGTGCGGAAAGCCGTGATGTTCTGGATTCGCTGCCCGGCATAGGTCGTGTCCTGGATCGTGACCTGCCAGCCGACCTTCGCGAGTTCAGAGGTGATGTAGTTCACCTCGGCGTCGTGCGCGGCGCTGCCGGGAACGCGGGGGCCGAAATTCACCTGGTTGATCACATCCTGGTAAGCGCGCGAGCCGTCGAATTTTTGAAAGGGTGTCGGCGTCATAGTGGGGATTGAAGTCGGCATCGCTGAATTATCAGTGGATTGAGTACATGAAGTAAGCAGGCAAGTGAACATTACCAGGAACACAATGGAATAAAGAACGGAATGCTTCTTCATTTATTCCCCATCATTTCGTCCAGGGCTCTGAGGGCACGCTTCGCATAGGCGTTACCGCGGTCCACCCGGCCGGGGGGGCGGATGGGGAGGAGGGGCAGAACGCCGTGGTTGGCTTTCATGGGTTGAAAATCAGCCGGGCTGGCGTGGGAGATGTAGTGCATGAGCGCGCCGGTCATGGATTCCTGCGGGAAGGTGAGCAGGTGCTGCCCTTTCACGAAGCGCGCGGCATTCAATCCGGCCACCAACCCTGAGGTCACGTTGCCCATGTATCCTTCCACACCAACGATTTGACCGGCAAAGAACAGGTCAGGGTAGGTGCGGAATTGCAGGGTGGCATCCAGAAGCGCCGGAGAAAAGATGAACGTATTGCGGTGCATCTGCCCGTAGCGGACAAATTCGGCGTTTTCCAAGCCGGGGATCATACTGAAGACGCGTTTTTGCTCGGGGAAGGTGAGGTTGGTCTGAAAACCGACCAGGTTGTAGAGGGTGTTGGCCAGGTTATCCTGCCGCAACTGCACCACCGCTACCGGGCGTTTGCCGGTGTGTGGGTCGCGCAGGCCTACGGGGCGCATTGGACCGAAAGCCAGCGATTTTTCAGAACGATCTGCCATGACCTCAATGGGTAGGCAGCCCTCAAAAAAGAGCCTGTGACC
>CAYWCH010000081.1:8684-9653 GCA_964456715.1 uncultured Anaerolinea sp.
TGACCGGCGTTTTTCTCAAGGGTGGGCAGACCTTCGATGGTCTTCAGTTCGATGCGCTGAGCAGTTTTCAGTTCGGCTATCAGTCGATCGTATTGTTCCTCATCAAGGGGGCAATTGATGTAATCGCCGGAGTTGGCTTCACCGTCGAATTCATAACGCGACATGCGGAAGGCGATATCCATGTTGATCGACTCCAGGCTGACCACGGGAGCGATGGCGTCATAGAAAAACAACATCTCCTGCCCGGCAAGCGCAGCGATGGACCGCGCCAGGTCCGGTGAAGTGAGGGGACCGGACGCGATAATGGTCGGGCCGAGTGGGATATCGTGGACCTCCTCGCGGATGAGGCGGATATTGGGATGGTTCGTGATCTTTTGGGTGACCAGCGCGGCAAATTTTTCGCGGTCCACTGCCAGGGCACTGCCGGCCGGGAGCGCAGTAGCGTCAGCGCAGGCCATCAAGAGCGAATTCAGTTTACGCAATTCCAGTTTGAGAAGACCAGCGGCTTTTTCGCGCAGGTTCGATCCGAGCGAGTTCGAGCAGATCAACTCGGCCAGGTCACCGGTCTGGTGCGCTCCGGTTCCGACCAGAGGGCGCATCTCGAAGAGCTCGACCTGAACGCCAAGTTCAGCAGCCTGCCAGGCAGCTTCCGATCCGGCCAACCCACCACCGATGACAGCAATCTTTTCCAATCGTTTCTCCATTAGTTACGCTTGAATTCTATCATTTCCTGCCGAAAATGCTGTGGCATAAAACTTGCACCAATAATCAAAATACGCTATACTCTTTCTAGTATCCGAGGACATTATGTTTCAAGGACAATTCCAATCTCAAAGACCGATCACCACAGCCCATCTGGCTCAAACGATGGCGCTGTTGACGCTGACCAGCGACGAACTGCAGCAGAAGATCGAATCGGAGCTTTCTTCGAACCCGGCATTGGAGATCATCGAAGAAAGGCGCTGCCCG
>CAYWCH010000082.1:0-9594 GCA_964456715.1 uncultured Anaerolinea sp.
GAGTGCTTCCAACATCACGCGTGAGTTGGCGGGGCCATTCACCTGCTGCACCAGTTTGGCCTGCTCGATGAGCACCTGCGCGCTCGGGTTCTTGGCATGCGAGACCTTTTCGAGGGTCTGCATGGCCTGCAATTTGTTGCCATCCGCGATCCAGGCTTTAGCCAGCAGTACCAGGCTTTCAGCGTCCTGCTCATCATGGCGGTTGGCATTTTGAGCCAGTTCCAGCGCCTTCTTCACGTCCCCGTTATCCAGGTTGATCCGGGCAGCGAGCAGTGTCGGTTTCATCGAGAATCCGTTGATCTGCCCGGCCTTTTCGGCGGCGTGCAGCGCTTTTTCTTTGTTCCCGGTGCTGTAATAGGCTTCAGCCAGAGTTTCCCAGGTTTCATAATGGTTGGCGGCGTCTTTCGAAGCATTCTCGAGCGTTTCGATGGCTTTATCGGTCTCATTGCACTGCAGGTATGCCTTGCCAAGCAGTGACTTCACCCGGCTGTTCTGCGGCAGCAATTTCTGCGCCTGTTCCAGGTGGTTGACCGCGTTCTGCGTATCACCGGTACGCTGCCAGCATTCCGCTGCCATCAAATGCCATTCGGGTTCCTGCGGCCAGGATTGCACGGCCTCTTCGATCTCGTTGATGGCGGAATAGTTTTCTCCGGTCTTGCGGTAGAGGGTTTCGGCCAGCAGGTTGCTCCACGGTTTTGTGGCGTTTCCCTTGGTCGATTTCTTCAGGATTTCGAGCGCCTTTTCAGGGTTGCTGTCCTTCAAACAAAATGCCCAGGCATAAGCCACTTCAGGGTCGCCTTCGAATTTGGCAGTGAGCTGCTGCGCGGTGCTGTTTTGACCGGAGCGATCCAATGCAAGCATCATCGCAGCCACATCATCTGAGCTGGGGGGCTTCAGTGCCAGCGCACGGATGTTCGTCTGGTTCGGATCGAGCGCTGCTTTGGCACGCGCACTCCAATGATCGAATGATCGGACGTTTTGCGCGTCTGCATTGGCAACAAGTGAACGGAGTTCCTTGCGGATCCGTTCGATAGCTTCGGGTGAATGGTCGAAGTGAACAGTGATGCCCATGTTTTCTGTGAACAGCGCGAATTCCAGCGCGCGCACCAGTGTTTGCAGGCAGACTGCTTCCACAGTCACATTGCGCGGGTTGACCTGCATGAGTACGGATTGCCACGCCAGTGCTTCCTTCCAACGGTTCAATTGAGTGGCGGTTTTTACCAGGTTGCGCAGCGCGCATACGGTCGAAACTCCGTTGTATTTATCAGCTCTGGCGAATTGAATCAGCACCTGATCAAACAGGGCTTCGCCTGTGTTCAGGTCGCCTATCATCCCTGAGTAACGGCCGGCATTGACCAGCAAACTGCGTTCCTGCGGAAAGAGTTCCAGACCGCGTTTGATCACCAGCGCGGCGCGTTCAACCATGCCTGAGTCGAGCAGCAGTTCCGCCACCTGTGCGGCCAGCACTGCGGAGCCATAGATGCGCTCTTCTTCGGGATTCACACTCTGCCACATCCGAATCAAGTCATCGTTTCCAATTGCGTATGCCACTTCGATGCTCAGACTCAAGTCGGCTGCGCCGGCGTTCTCATTTTCCTCGGGCATGGCTTCAGGATAATTGCCGCTCTCGAAAGCCAGGCTGCGGATCAAATTGTCCGTCGAGGCCTGCGGTTGCAGCAGTGGAACCCACTGCGCGGGGAGGTATGCGAGTTCATCAATTTCGGGCAGGCGGTCATTGGCCGCGTCGAGTTCCTGCAACAATTCCAGAGCAGCCTGCGAATCGCCGTTCGAGTGCATTGTTTCCGCTTCGAGCAAATCCAGCCAGCGTTGTGCTCCGAAGCGGCCTTTGGCCTGTCGTATCGTGTCCAGGGCTTTAACATACATGCCATTACCGTACTGGAAACCAGCCAGGTCGGCATAGGCATTTTGTAGATGGATATCGCTGCTGTTGAGGCGCTCTTTCAAGCATTCTTCAGTGGCTGCGGGATCGTTCAGTCTGCCGAAAAGCTTCGCGGCTTTGATCGTTTGACCATCACTCCTGATCTTGCCCGGAGCGTTCTTCAAACCTTCCAATAATTTCCCGGCTTCACTGGTCTCACCGCGTTCGATCTGGTACTCTGCCAATTTGAGCAGGAATGGAGTTTTCTCTTTGCGCCCCTCTGCGAGGGTTTTCAGTACCTTTTCTGCTTCTTCCTGCTGTCCCAATCCCTCCATGAACTTGGTGAACCAGTCCACGCTCTCACCCATCTCTGAAGCGATTTCGAGTACATTCGTGGCCTCGCTTACCGCATCGGCTACCTCGCCCAGGTTGGCGTTTATCTCAGCCAGCGTCTGGCTGGCACCAGCCCAGCTGGGATTGCTATCCACTACACTCTGCGCGGCTTCCAATGCCAGATCGGATTTATCCAGCAGCGACGCTGCCCAGGCAAACCCTGCCTGGATGCGGTCGAACCAGTTCGAGCTCTGAGCGTCGGGATCACTCAACAGGTTGCTCAGCAACTCGAAAGCATTTTCTGTTTTACCTTCGTGGACCATCGTTTCAGCCAGCAAAATCCGTCCGTAGATGTTTGATGGATCGTCCAGAAGAGTATTCTTAAGCAATTCTTCCGCTTTGGGCTGGTCCGTGTCCGCTTTATCCTTGCCAAAACGGACCCTGGTGTAATCCTCACCCAGGACGGCGTCACAATACGCCAGTGCCAGGTCGGCATCATTTCCAACCGTCGCCGGATCAATCAGTTTGCGCACCAGGTTGCGGTTGCCCTTTTCCATTTGGGTAACAGCATACTCGCGACGGATCTCAGTATCGTTCGGGTAGATCTGATACAACTGCTCAGCCGTGGCTGCCACTTCCGGTAGGTTCAAGAGCTTCATGCCGCGCAATTTAAGCAGAGACAATTCCTTGTCACTGGTGATTTCAGCCGCCTCATCCAGGACTGCCAGTGCTTCGGAGGGTTGTCCGTTGTCGATCAACGTGTGCGCCAACCGGCTGCGAATGGCTAAGCTTTCGGGGTGCGCGGTGAGTGCGCTGCGCAGGGTATTGACCGATTTTGAGGTATCGCCATTATCAGCGTAAAGGTCAGCCTGCAGCAGCCAGGGTTCACTGTCTTCACCGTTCAAATCAATTGCCTTCTTCAGTAGCTCAACACCCTTATCCGGATTGCCCTGCTTACTCCAGGCATAACCTGAAATTGCCAGCGCCTGTCCATTATTTACATCTTCAACCAGGGCATTTTCTGCAAATTCCTGAGCGATGGCAAATTCACCGCATTTCAATGCCGATTTCGCCATGCCCAGCATATCGCTGACACGGTGTGAATCATGCCTCGAAACCAATTGCTGATAGGTATCGAACGCTGCCTGCCATTTTTCGTCTGACAGGTAGGCTTCAGCCAGTTGACGCCGGTAATCTTCATTACCGGGTTCCAGCATATTCAACTTTTGCAGATGAGCCAGTTGCTCGCCGCGATCACCCAGTTTGCCGGCGATCAGGGCAGCCTGGTTTAATGCTTTGGCATTGACCGGAAATTGGATGAGGAGTTTTCGCATCAACGCTGCCGCTTCTGCCCACAACTCCATTTCGATCAATGGATCGATCAGGTTTCCCGGCATCCAGTTCAGCGCCCGCATCGGTAAGGCGTTCAAGTTGCGCGGAGATTCCGATTCAAGCCAAGGCTGTACGGATTTGGCCGCGGTCTCTTTGGCAAGGGTCGTGTTGCCAGCGCGATACATCTTGATAGCTTCGTTCATCTCGAAGGCTGGAATACCCTTGGCGATCGCTTTACTGGTGATCGTTTCAGGGCCCAGATGGGAGATTTCTTCAGCGATCTCGACGGATTGCATTGCCGCATCCGGGATCTGCTCCAGCTCGTTCAAAATGGGTTGGTCCTGTTCGAGCTTAAGCGAGGCACTCTGGATCTGGTTGCCCGCCAATTCGGTTTGGAGGATGCTCTGATAGGTTTTGAGTAATTTTTCGGCAGTTTCGTATTCACCTGCGAATTGTGCGATCACTGCCAGGTCACGCCTCTTGCAGCCATCTTCCAGGTATTTTCCAGCATTCTGCCAAACGTCGCGCGTTGAATTGGCTTCACTCTCGCGGCTCAAATGCCGTCCGAACAATCCCTTCGCTGCCAGGCGGAGCAATTGCTCATCGCCATTCTGTTTGAAGCTTTTCAACACGGCAGCCTGCACATCGACCGGTTGGCTGAAGAGTGTACTCACCACCAGGTTGGACTGTGTTTCGCGCGTCTCGGCCTGTGACAGGATCAGGTGACGGAACAAACCATACGCATTTTTGCGGGCTTTCGAATCGAATAATGCCAGAAATAATGGTCTGGGATCGTCCAACAATCCGCTCAGGACCACAAATGGGGTCTTCCAATAATCGTACAGATAGCTTTCCGGACGATGCTCTAGGCCGTCACAAATCTCGAAGAGGATCTTGCTCCAATCATTGCCCTGACGGAATTTCTCGTATAACGCGATTGCCATAAGTCCGCATTCCCGCATCGATTGGAGGGGGTTCGATAGGGTGCGGTAATTCTCGTAGCCTAGCATGGCTTCTTCAAGCAATTCTGCCGGCAGGGAAGCATCGGGATAGCCAATATTCACAATACGAGGATCAACTGAAAATAAAGCCAATACCGCCGGGGAGAAACCTCTTTCCGACGGTGACCATTGCTCATCAAGCGCTTCAAGGAAGGAATCCTGGTTCAGCGTTTTCCAAAGAAGCTCGTCCTGCATCAAAGCACGGACGGTGGCATCAAACTTCTCTTCCGGGATATGTTTCTGCAAGATTTGTTCAAGCTGCAATGGTTTCATGTTTAACTCCTCGCTAAAGGCAGTCGATTCTCAATAAGCGGCAATTATCCGATATGCAAAACAAGCCCGTACGCGCCGCCCAAAAGAGCCAGCGCGATCAGTACGATCAGGATGCCAATTCCGGCTGTGGTTTTCGTGAGATTGTTGAGGGATTCAATCAGCGATCCGGCATTCCCGACCAACCCTGAAATGTCATCGGTAAGCCCTTTTTGTGCCAGTTTCGTGGTCTGCTCGGAGATATTCTGCAGCTCCTTGCCCATTAGTTTCTTGACCATGATGAAAACCCCCACCACCAACATGATCATCCCGCCTGCCAGCAGGCAGATCGCCATCGTCAATAAGAAATCGTTTACCGTCATTGTAAACATAGAACCCTCCAGAAATAAGTCTCTGGAGGGTATGGTGCAAGTTATATGCCAATAGGGTTATTTCGTGGTCTTCCCCAGATCGGAAGGCAGATCCCCCACCTCAATTTTCAATCCGTCGCAGAATAACATGGCCCGTTCTATGGTGTTGGAGAGTTCGCGGATATTTCCTGGCCAGGAGTAGTTCTTCAAAATATCGAGCGCGTTTGGCGTGATTTCGCGTACGTTCAATCCCATCTGCAGGTTCTTTTTCTGAATGAAGAATCCCACCAACTCGGGGATATCTTCCAAGCGCTCACGAAGCGGCGGCATGTTGATCTCAACGACATGGAGGCGGTAATATAGATCTTCACGGAACTGGTTTTCCTGGATCATCTTAATCAGGTCGCGGTTGGATGCGGCAATGATCTGCACATCCACCCTGACATCTGCGGTCCCGCCCACACGCTTGAACGCCTGCGAATCAATCGCCCGCAGGATCTTGGGTTGGATGTCCATTGGCATCGACGAGATTTCATCCAGGAAGAGCACTCCCTCATCTGCCACTTCAAGCAACCCGGGCTTGCGCTTTTGCGCACCAGTGAATGCGCCTGCCTCATAACCAAAGAGTTCCGATTCAAGCATGGTGCTCTGGATGGCAGCGCAATTGATGGCAACGAACATCTTTTCGCTTCGCGCTCCTACCCGGTGGATGTAATTGGCCAGCACGTCCTTGCCGGTGCCGGTTTCACCCGTCACCAACACATGTGTCTTCTTTGATGCGGCCTTGGCTGCCAAATCGAAAATGTCCTTCATTTTTTGCGTCGAACCGACAACGAAATCCTTTTCCTGGTTCTGTGCCACCCGCAGCACATCGAGCTCCCGCTTCATCGAAACCAAGTCGACAGCCTTCTTGATCGATTTGGTCAATTCCTGAAAATCGATCGGTTTCTCCAAAAAGTCGATGGCACCGTTCTTCATGGCATCCACCGCAGAATGGACGTCGCCCACGCCGGTGATCATAATCACCGGCGGCCTTGATGGCATACCGGCCATCTCCACCAACAGGTTGGGTCCGTAACCATCGGGTAACTGCAAGTCCAATAAAACGACGTCTCCCTCACCCTTCTGGATGTGCGTCCGTGCTTCAGCCAGCGATCCGGCAGTGACCACACTGTAGCCGATACCGGTCAGCAGACCTTCCAGGTTAATACGGGTGTTCTCTTCGTCGTCCACGACCAAGATTGTATAACTCATTTACCTTCTCCGTTCCATGCAGGGATGCTTACAGTAAATACAGTACCACCCGGGAAAGTGCTCACCCGGATACTGCCTTTCAAGGCGGTAACGATTTGCTTGGTGATGGCCAAACCCAACCCGGTCCCCTTCTGGTTATTGGTCGATACAAATGGTTCAAAGATCCTGTCCTTGATATCTTCCGGGATACCCGGACCGTTGTCTGACACGCTGACCTCCACCAGGTCCAACCCGGGCACGTTGTGGTTCATGCCGGCCTTGATCGCGAGCGTGTCGCCATCGGCAGCCATGGCATCGACTGCGTTCGAGATCAGGTTGGTGAAAACACGGTCAATCGCACGCGGATCGCCGTACATCATGGCAAGGTCCTTGTCGATCTGCAGGATCGGCGTGATGTTCTCACGCATCAGCCGCGGATGCCAGCGGTCGATTGTTTTGGTCAAAAAGGCACCGATATCCACCGGCTCCATGTGCATTTCATTCAAACGTGAAAAAGCCAGGAAGGATTCCATCAGGTGGTTCAAGCGGGTGCAATCCCCCTGGATGCGACTGACAATCTCCTGGTTCGGATCATCTGTTGCCAGTTTCATTTGCAGCAACTGCAGCCCCGTAACGATGTTGTTAATCGGGTTGCGTATGTCGTGAGCGAAGGCAGCAGTAAAATCGCCGATCAAGGCACGGTGCTCCAGATGCTGTGTCAGCGTCTTGTTGTTCTCATTCTCACTGATATCGTCGAAAATGACTTCAATACCAACCAGCGTTTCTTTCATCATCACCGGCAGCACCTGCACCTGGGCAGGGAAAGCCTGCCCGTTGCGGCGGTTGAGGTTGACCTTGCCGATGTTGTGAGTGGTCGTGCCTTGTGTGGCCTCTTCCAACGCCGGGGCGATCCTGTCTGTACCGATCAGCACGTTGCCGTATTCCTGGCCCTGTACCTCGGTGCTGTTATATCCGAGAATGCCCTCTGCCGCCGGGTTGATATGCTGGATCGTCAAATCCGGGCTGAGGAGGATGACGCCCTCATCGATATTACTGAACGCAGCGTTAAGCAGGTTCACCATCCGCGCGTAGGAGCGGTTTTCTTTTTGCAGGTTGTCGATCAACAAATAGTGTTGCTGAACGCTCCAGATGGGTGTCTTGATGATCTCGAGCCATTCCTCGTTGAGCGATTCCGGCAGGGTTTCTTTGCCGCCAAAAACCACCAGACCCACCAACGCGCTCGGTTCTCCAAGCGGTGAGGAGGCAACATAACTGTAATTATTGCTGCGGCCAAATCGGTGAAGATCGGTCAGCACCCGCATTCCCGGCATCCAGATCATCGAATGTCCCAATCGTATGGAATCCAGCGACGGCAATT
Organism: uncultured Anaerolinea sp.; assembly: GCA_964456715.1. Taxonomy (GTDB): domain Bacteria; phylum Chloroflexota; class Anaerolineae; order Anaerolineales; family Anaerolineaceae; genus UBA6107. The sequence goes on from CAYWCH010000082.1 coordinate 7,777, forward strand.
CCTGCGGGAAGGCCTCCCCAAGCCCGGCTTGCCCGACCCGGTTGAATCGCGGAAACTCCGCGTCGGCCTGGTAGATGCATACTGCTTCTGTTTCGCTGACCTGCATGAGGATTTCAGCGGCTTTGTCGAGCGCCAGCGGCAGGCTGGCATAATCGGTCAACTGGGTCAATTCCAGCAATTTCTGGGTGGAAGGTTCCTTTTGCGGCGAGGACTTTTCCGGCTTGCTGGTCGGTTGGATGCTCACGTACATCCATTTATTCTTGCCGTCCAGCAGCGTCAGATCAGCCGTGATCTGGTTTGGCGCGTGGTCCTTGTGCGCGATCATCAGCGGCAGGCTCTCATGCAACCCGATCTTGTCCACCTCCAATGCCGGGAATAAAGTCTTGACCGGCTTATCGATGACTTCGCTGCCTGAAAATCCGCAAAATGCCAGCATACTGTCATTGGCAAACAACAGACGTTTGGATTCGACGTCGATCAACGCGTTGGGAGAATCGATCAAATTTAGTATCGAACAAATCTCCATCAGCCCGTCAGGTTGGTTCTTCTTGAAGAAATTGGCAGGGAGAGAGTTCGGCAGCAGACTCATGGGTGTTGTGACACCACTTTACGAAGATGGGCAGGCAGAATGCCTTCGATGGAACGATACTTGGCTACCGTACGGCGGGCCACTTCGTATCCCCGCTCTGAAAGCATATCGGCCAGATCGGAATCACTTAATGGTTTGGCTTCCTTCTCGATGATCTCTTTCAGCACGGTACGCACATTCAAGCTGCGGTCAAAGAACGACGACAGCGGGATGATCTTTTTGTTGGGGAGCTGAACGGCTTTGTTCGCCACCGCGCGCGAGATGGTCGATTCGTGCACTTCCAGCTCTTTGGAGATCTGCGCCCGGGTGACAGGCTTCAGATACTTCTCGCCTTTGACGATGTACTCTTTTTGCATGCCGACCACGCGCGTGAGCAAGCGTTCCATGGTGTGGTTGCGCTGCTGCAGGCATTTTACGAAAAGCGACGCCTTTTCCAAATCGCCTTTCAATTCATCCTTGGTATCCGGATCGGCCTGCTGAATGGCCTGCTTGAACATCGGGTTGACCTGAAGCGTGCCGGAGATCGGCATGATGATCTCAACCACCAGTGGATTTTCGGGGTTCTCGTTCAGATAATTGATCAAAATATCCGGTCGGTGATAGACTTCCGGAGCATCCGCGTTGGGTTCACGCACGTCGCCCCAGTGAGATCGCGCCGGAAACGGATTTAAGTTCTCGCTGATGAACTGCGCGATCTGCACCACCTGTTTTTGCGGCAGCTCGAATTTGTGCGCAATTTCAGCATACTGATGATGACTGAGCAGGTCCATGCATTCAGCAACCACCCTTGCGGTCATTGGTGGAACGGCTGCACCGGTTTCTTCAAGTGATTCGATTTGCACCAACAGGGCTTCACGCGTGTTCATTGATCCGACCCCGATCGGGTCGGCGCGTTGGATGAGACGCTGCACTTTTTTGACTAGCTCGGGAGAAATATGAAGGTATTGAGCCACCTCCACAATGGTCGTGGTCAGGAAACCGTCTTCGTCCAGATGGGTCAGCAAAAAAGCTGCCAGGCCGCGTTCCTCGGCTTCAAGGTCAGGCGCGATCTGTCGCAAAACGTACGTGGGCAGGTCTTCCTGGGCCGGAGCGTAGGGTTCGTCATCGATTTCTGTATCGATGTAATCTTTCTTGGGAATGAATTCGTCGCGCGGCGACAGAAATACCACCGGTTCATCGCTGTTCGGATTGCTCGGGATGCTGCACACCGGGCAGGTTCCGTGTTCCGG
>CAYWCH010000083.1:0-9498 GCA_964456715.1 uncultured Anaerolinea sp.
GGTGGTTCGTGAAGAAAAAGAAATGAATTAGTGAAGCAGGGTGATGAGAAGGGAAAGGATCGCCACTGCGCCAGTGAGGATCAACAGTACCTGTTCCGTTTTCGATTGGAAAACGTTATACTTCGGTTGAATGTGGCGGCCTGTGGGGGTAAAAATTGGACGGCTGCCAATGAGAGTATCTCGAAAGATTTCCACATTTTCAGGTCGATCATCGGGGTGCAGCTCGAGAGCCCAAAGGATGGCCTTTTGCGTTCTCAAAGAGATCAATGGATTGATCAACTTCGGCTCCATGAGTGAAGCGGGGTTCAGGAACCGTTCCCGAGCATCGGCTGGGGGATGATTGGTCAATAAGTGATATAAGGTCGCACCGAAAGCGTATATGTCGCTGCGCGCGTCGGTATGACCGATATCTCCGCCGTACTGTTCAAAAGGCGTGTACAGGGCGGTTCCCTGGCCTTGAAGGATGGTTATGGTCACTTCACCCGGAGCCAGAAGTTTTACAAGGCCGAAATCCACCAGCTTTAACACTCCTGCAGGGGTGAGTTTAAGGTTACTCGGTTTGATGTCTCTGTGCAGGATCGGCGGATTCTGTTGGTGTAAATAAGTCAGTGCATCAGAGAGTTGATTGGCCCAGTCCAGCACCTCAACCTCTCCGAGAAAAGTCTTCTTCTCCTGGGTGGCGGTCATTAATGAACGCAGATCTTTTCCGGGGATGTAATCCATCACCAGGTAATCGCGTGGACCGTTCGTAAAAAAGTCAGATACTTTTGGCAGGTTGGGGTGGTCGAGACGGGCAAGAACCGTCGCCTCACGCATGAATTGATTGCGCGCTTCCTGAACCATTTTTGATGGCAGGGTTTTATCATGCTCCACTTCTTTAACCGCGCATTGCCGGCCTTCCAAGCGGAGATCGTCAGCAAGGTAAATACAACCCATACCGCCCTGACCGATAATGCGGCGAATACGGTAACGACCCCGTAGGGTCTCTCCGATTTTGATAGGAATGGTCATGCTCTAAATCTTTCCTGCCAGGTATTTGTAGAAAAACTGGAATGCGGAAAATTCGAATATCTGATATATTATACCTGAGGAGAGGTAACCGGCAATGCAATCTGGTGAAGTATTGATCAATAATGCGCAGGAATTTCCAATGGTGCAATACCCCGTCCTGATTGCCCAACAGGGTCCACTTGAAGGGCAGAGATGGACTATCGATAAGGGGCTGACCATTGGCCGCGATCCCGGTTGTGATATCGTCATTCCAGACAGGCAGGTATCCCGTCTTCACGCGAAGATCTATCTCAGCGACAGGAAGATCGAGCTGGAAGATATGGGCAGCAAAAACGGTACCTTTTTGCAGGGTGAATTACTTCCCAAACGCACGTCGTTGTCTGATGGAACAATTTTCCAAATTGCACTTGTTCAGAAATTTGTTTTCTACTTGACCGATGCGACCATGCCGATGGAGGATGTGAATTACCTGGCATCGATAAAAACAGATGGCTCGACAGATGCCTTGTTGTTGGATAAAAAATCGCATCGAGTTTGGATCGGCAAAAAAGAGATCCTGCCACCGCTATCCGTTCCACAGTTTACTTTGTTGGAAGTACTCTTTGAACGTCCGGGATCAGTGATCACCAGGAATGAGTTGGTCGATTTTATCTGGGGCAATGACCAATCGGCAGGTGTATCCGACCAGGCGCTTGATGCGCTGATCAGAAGACTGCGTGAAAGGCTGGCCGAGGTGGATTCGGACCATACGTATATCGTTACCATTCGCGGGCATGGCCTGCGATTTGAGAACAAATAAAAACCGGAGGTTTTCCTCCGGTTTTTTTGTCAAGTAATGGTGTTTATTCTTTAAGTTTCTTCTGCATGCTGTAGCGCAACGCCAATTTGTAGATATTTTCCAGAGAGGCCATCATTTCAGGAGATTGGCTGCGTGATCTGCCCTCCGAGACGATCGAGTTCAGGGCCTGGATGAACTCATCCGTTACCATGGCTGAATTCTCATCAAGGATCTTCATTTGTTCGTTTTCGTCTTTGGCGTCGATCATTTTTTGGATCAACTCGATCTCCGGTGGGGGAGCGCTTTCTTTTTCGATGAGAGCGGTGACTTTTTGGATCTTTTCGATACGAGCCAGGTCACCTGCCTGGTTGGCTTTATCAAATTCAGAACGGATCGCCTGGGTGAAGAAATCGTCCATCTCAGGTAGATGCCTGCTAACCGCATCTTCAAGATCGGCGTCAGCCAGGATCGAATCCAGCAGTTTTTCAGCGTCTTCCATGCGCCGTTTCAATTCCAGATCATATTCGCGGGTGATCTTAAGCAGTTTGTCACGAAGGTCGGTCAGTTTCTTCTTGTCGTTTTCAGAAGATTTATCGATCATCTCTGTCAATGATTGGAAGAACTGGTAATCCAATCCGTTACGCGTCATGCTCACAACGGTGGTGAGGGCTGAGTCAGAGTTGATTTCTCCGAGGATCTCGATCAATTTTTCACGGGTCAACCCATCCTTGCTGGCTTCCTGCAGGGCTTTGATGGCTTTCTGGGCTTCCTGGTTTTGAGCCCAAAGTTCGCGACCAAATTTGGTTTCTTGCAACAACTCTTTTTGGATTTCTCCGAGCATTTGGGCTGATTTTTCATCACCCTGCATCATAGCTGATTCGATGATGGTGGATAGGATGGTGAAGAAGCTGCCATCCACCATTTCATCTTCCTGGTGCATGATCTCTTTGCGTTCTTCCGGATTGGGGTTCGTGATCAGACGCTGGATGAGACTGACACGTTTTTGCTGGGCTTCAAGCATCTCTTTGGTGATGCCACCCGCTTCAAGAATGCGATCGATCATGGTTTGGAAGGTTAACATGGTCTGTGGTTGGAAGATATATCCCTTCCTTTTTTCCACAGGCAGGGCGTTGACAACCTGGTTGATCAGCGGACCAAGTTGTTTTTCCTGTTCGTTGATCGAAAGGCCTGCTTCCGGCGGGAAAAAGGTCAACAAAAGCTCTTTTTCAGCATCGTGGTAGACGATCGGCAGATTCAACAGACCTTCGTAGCCGCATGATTGGCAGCGCGCGACGTTGGTCGAACGGCTCAAGAAACGCTGCTTGGCGGTCGGATCTGTGGTGGTATCGAAAAGCTGTTGGACTTCAGCCATGATTGGTTGATGACAGCGAGGACAGGAGGTTTGTATTCTGGGCATGACACTCTCACTTGTTCATAAATTATCCCGAGGATTATACCATCCGGGGCAGACTAACATTGTACATGAATTCTATTAACTTTTCGTAATCGGCAGTGAAAAGCAGATCTTTGTGCCATTGGTGTATTCAGGGTCCACCCAAATGCGCCCTTCATGGGCTTCAACAATTGCCCTGGCCAGGTACAAACCCAGACCGGCTCCTTTGGTTTGGCGGATGGCATTGGAGGAGCGATAAAACCGGTCAAAGACATAGGGCAGGTCACCCGGATTGATACCGGAGCCTTCATCGGAGACAGAACAGGTGATATTGGATCCTGTAAGCTCGGCAGAGATCGTGATGTCCCCACTTTTCGAGTATTTGATCGCGTTGGATAGCAGGTTTGAAAAGACCTGATTGATTCGGGTCTCGTCGGCCAGGATGACCGGAAGAGGGTCGGCAATATTGACAATGATCGAGTGTTTTTTCGTTTGTGTGCGAAAACGATCCGCAATGTGCGTGATCAGGTCAGCGATCTGCAGGTCTGTGCGTTTGATACTGAATCCATTTGCCTGCAGGCGGGTGGTATCCAACAGGTTTTCGATGTACCCGCTCAGACGATCGGCTTCCTCCTCGATGACTTTCAAGCTTTCTTCGACGATCTCTTTGTTCCAATCGGTGTCATCGCGTCGCAACGTGCCCACATACCCTTTGATCAATGCCACAGGGGTTTTTAACTCGTGACTGATGACAGAAATAAAGGTCGATTTGGCCTGTTCAGCCTCGCGGAAACGGGTGATGTCGCGGACGGTCGTGATGATGTTGAGCAGCATTCCATCATCGGAGAGAAGGGGAGCATAGGTGATACCTACCGGTAATGCAGGCAGACCATTCGTGCGTTCCAGATCACCCTCCACGTAGAGGTTGGCGTGCGGTGCCAAGGGCCAGCCGCCAGCAATGGCTTCTTCAAGCGTCATATGCATGGGCTTCTTGCACCATTTGATCACCGCGTCGTGAGGTAGGTTGACCAGATCGACGGGCTTTTTGCCAAGAAAGTGGCAAAAGGCCAGATTGCTCCGTTCGATTTGCAGGTCGTGGGTGAGTATTAAAATCCCATCCCCTGCTGATTCCAACAAGGCATCTACCCGTTTTTTGTCATTTTCCACTTGATTATAGAGCTGGGCGTTGTTGACAGCGATGGCGGCCTGGTCGGCAAAGTTGGCCAGCAGCCCGCGATCTGTTGGGCTGAAGGCGGCAAATTGCCTGAATACGAAGATCACACCCACCACACGGTTCCCGGTAATTAACGGAAGCCCGATACTGCTCAAACGCCCCATGGTCACTGCCTGGGTAAAGAAACCCAGCAACTGGTTGATGACTGCAATTTCAGCATGATCTTGAGTGCTGTCATCGGGGATCTGCTTGAACTGGCTTTCGAGGTATTGCAAAAACGCAGGGGGCAACCCATAAGATACACGGGTTTGCCATCCCTGCGATTTTGAACGTAATGCGATCAATCCGGATTGGCCGGCCAGCATCTCAATGGAGATGTGGAGAATCCGGGCCAGAAGTTTATCGAGATCAAGCTCCTGCGTCAATGCGCGGGATATTTCGAGCAGGTAATCCCGCTGGCGGACACGAAAATCAGGCAGCATGAACATTTAACCCTTTTCGACGGAAACCTCTGAGCGAATCGTGGTTAATTCTTCCCTTTCTTCAGCAAGCGAGATTGCTTCTTCCAATATTTCCAAACCTTCTTCGGCTTGTTCTTGGGTGATGCAAAGGGCTGGCGAGATACGGATCGTGCTTCTACCGCATCCCAGGGTGAGCATACCGCGTTCGAAAGCCAATTCTTCAATTTTGTTGCGTAAATCCGTGGCGGGTTCTTTGGTGTTTTGATCTTTAACGAATTCTACTCCGATCATCAATCCGACACCCCGGACACAACCGATCGAAGGATGATCCCCTTTTATTTTATTGAGACGGTCGAGAATGAAATTTCCGATCTCAATAGCATTGGTCATGAAACCATTTTCAACCAATCCCAACGTCGCAAGGGCTGCGGCACAGGCGATGGGATTGCCACCGTAGGTATTGCCGTGTGATCCCTTTGGCCAGGTGACTACGCTCTTACGGGCAACCATGGCGCCGATTGGAGCCCCTGAAGCGATTCCTTTGGCAATCGTGATGATATCAGGTTCAACCCCAAAATGCTCGATCGACCACCATTTTCCGGTACGGCCGACTCCAGCCTGGACTTCATCTGCGATCAGGAGGATGCCATTGCGGTCACAGACTTCACGTAATCGCGGGAAGAAGGAATCAGGCGGGATGATATATCCGCCTTCGCCCTGGATGGGTTCCACCAGTATGCCGGCCACTTCATCGGCTGGAACGATCCGTCCTAAAATTTCTTCTTCAAGATATCGGATAACCGCAGTCCCTTCATCTTCGCCCGGACGTGCTTGAATGATGGGTCGATATGGATCGGGGAAGGGAACGTGGGTAACGCCATTCATTAGCGGGAAAAAGCCCCGGTGATAGACAGGTTTACTGGCTGTGAAGGTGACCGCGCCCATGGTCCGTCCGTGGAATCCACCCAAAAATCCAATGAATTGTGAACGGCCTGTGGAATAGCGGGCAAGCTTGATGGCAGCTTCCACACTTTCAGTACCTGAATTGGTCATGAACGAAATGGCATCTTCTTTGAAAGGTGCTATCCGGTCAAGGTATTCTGCTAGTTCTATCCACTTTTGATGATAAAAATCGGAAGAGATGTGTATGAATTTTTCAGCCTGTTCCTGAATCGCTTTTACGACAGTAGGGTGGCTGTGCCCCGTGGATGTTACGGCAATCCCTGCGGCAAAATCTATGAATCGGTTTCCGTCAACATCCCATACTTCAACACCGCGGCCGTGATCCATTACGAAGGGGTAACCCCTTGGATAAGACGGTGAGATCACCGCCCGATCACGTTCAATGAGACTTTTCGCCATTGGCCCTGGTAAGTTTAGCACCTTCAAAGCATACCTCCTTTTTTTGGTTTGTGCTGATGTACTAGCTTACGTCAGTAACTTAGCAATCTTCTTCTATTATTAAGGTGACGTGTATCAGTATTATACCATGAGGCATTAAACACAAACGATGAGCCAAACAAGGGCTCATCGGTTTTTCGTTTACAAAAAGGTTATTTTCCCAAGGAAAGAGCCAAAGCACCCAGAAGGCCTGCGTCGTCACCCAGAGCGGCAAATTCAATCTTAAGATCCTTGATGTATTCCCTCGTGATGATGTGTTCTTCGAGCGATTTGATCAGGGGTTTCATCAACAGATCACCACTGCGGCTGACACCTCCACCGAGGATCAGGATCGACGGATTAAGAATGTGGATCCAATCCGCGATAGCCTGTCCCAGGTAATAGCCGGCTTGATCAAAGGCCTGTTTCGAGAGTTCATCACCGCGAGCAGCGGCCAGAGCGATTTCTTTTGAAGAAGGCGAGGAGCCGGGAACAAATACCGAGGGAGTACCCTGCGCGATTTTTTCTTTCACAAAACGGGCAATGGCTGTTCCGGAAGAAACCGCTTCAATGTGTCCTTTTTTTCCACAGGCACACATCGGGCCGCCGGGAATTGCCACTACGTGGCCCAACTCTCCGGCCATTCCCCTTGTGCCGGTAATCAACCGGTTACCTGAGATGATCCCACCACCGATGCCGGTGCTAATCGTTAAGTAAAGCAGGTCACTGTGCCCTTTTCCGGAGCCGAATTTCCATTCTCCAAGCGCAGCTAGATTGGCGTCATTGCCAAGGTAGACCGGCACATTGAATTTTTCGCGAATGATCGAAGAGACGGGGAGGTTTTTCCAACCGGGAATATTTGGAGCTGTGATTACGATTCCAGCCTCAGGATCCAAATAGCCGGGTGCTGCCATTGCGATCGATTGGACGTCACCATCCTCCGGCCACATCTCTTCCAACAACGCCAACAATCGCTCGATGGGTGTTTTTCCATCGCCTTGGGTGGGGATTTTCTTCTGTTTATCAAATTCAATGCTGTTTTCAGCGAAAACTGCGACTCGTATTTGGGTACCGCCAATGTCAATCGCAATGTATTTTTTCATCGGCGTAATTATAGCATGACTTGATTATAATTGACGCTTTCCTTAAAGACTGCTATTATTCGAAACATATGCGCCCTTCGCGTACCAACCCTTTTCAACGATTGTCACAGTTTTTTAATCGCGTCCTGCGGTGGTTTATCCCCGGGATAGGTGTAAAACGTTGGGTACTGGTGATCCTGCTGGGAACGACACTCACGGCTTTGGGTCTGGCTGTGCTTGTTTTGGACGTTTACCGCACCGCGCCAACCACCTGGTGGCTGCCGATCATTTCCTTCCTCTCGCTGCGATTCCTGGATCGGACTCTAAGGGCAGTGATCTTCGGCGGAATTGGGCTTGGCCTCATTGTTTATGGCATCATTCGCCTGAACCGTACTCTCTTAAAACCGTTCATGATCCCTGGACGGGATGTAATCGATACAGTTGCGGATTTTCGAAAAAAGGATAGGGGACCCCGGATAGTTGTCATTGGAGGGGGGACAGGTCTTTCAGCACTGCTGCGCGGACTCAAAGAATATTCCAGGAATATCACAGCCATAGTTACGGTGGCTGATAATGGTGGATCATCGGGAGAGATCCGAAAAGCGATCGGTATCCTGCCGCCGGGTGATCTACGCAACTGTCTGGCTGCCCTATCGAACGATGAGGAATTGATCACACAGTTGTTCCAGTATCGTTTTGCCGAAAACATGGGGTTAAATGGCCATTCACTCGGTAATTTGCTGATCTCTGCATTGACTGAATTGACTGGCAGCTTTGAAGATGCCATTGCTGAGATGGGTAAAGTGCTGGCAGTTCAGGGTCAGGTGCTGCCTTCCACGCTGCATAATGTTAATCTGGTGGCGGATGTTCGTCTACCGGATAAGAATGTTGAAGTCCGCATCAAAGGCGAAAGTCAGATCCCCAGAAGTGGAGGGCGGATTAAGCGTCTCTGGATCGAGCCAGGCAATCCGGCTGCGTATCCTCCCACAATCCAGGCGATTTTAAATGCGGATCTGATCATTGTGGGCCCAGGCAGCCTTTACACCAGCCTGATTGCCAATCTGCTTGTTCCCGACCTGGTCGACGCACTACGGGCAAGCCGGGCATACAAATTCTATGTTTGCAACATTGCCACGCAACCCGGTGAAACGGATGAGTTCACAGTAGAAGACCACGTGGAAGTGCTGGATCGACAGATCGGCGCCCATATTTTTGATCTTGTTATCTGTAATAATCAATATTTTGGATGTTTACCTGAGGGAAATGAGTGGGTAGAATTAAATCCGTTGAGAGAATCAGGTTATCCGGTCTTTCAGGCAGATGTGGCTGATGCGAAATCTCCAGGCCGGCATGATTCAGCAAAACTTGCAAAAACTGTGATGGATCTGTTGTTTGAAAAGACAGGTCCGCTAAGTTCCAAGGAAGATTCCTCATCGCTGTAATCAATAAACCCATGTCTAGACATGGTAAAATTCGGTAATTCATCAAGGAGGTTCAATTATGGCAGTAAAAGTTGGTATTAATGGTTTTGGCCGAATCGGCCGCCAGGTGCTTAAAGCGATCATCGAACGCCATGGCACTGAGCTCGAAGTAGTCGCAATCAATGATCTTTTTGATACAAAAACCAATGCTCATCTTTTCAAATACGATACCAATTATGGCATTTTCCCCGGTGATGTTGTCGCCAGCGAGAACAGCCTGACCGTGAACGGTAAAGCGATCAAAGTATTCGCTGAAAAAGATCCCGGTGCGTTGCCCTGGAAAGATCTGGGCGTCGATATCGTCATCGAATCCACCGGCTTGTTCACCGATGCTGCCGGCGATCCCTCCAAGGGGAAACCCGGTGCCCGTGTGCACATCGAAAAAGGCGGCGCCAAGAAAGTCATCATCAGCGCCCCCGCCAAGAATGAAGACATCACGATTGTTCTCGGCGTCAATGAAGGCAATTATGATCCCACCAAGCATCACGTGATTTCAAATGCCTCCTGCACCACCAACTGTCTTGCTCCTGTAGCCAAGATCGTGCACGAGAAATTTGGCATCATCCACGGCGTTATGACGACCATCCATTCCTACACCAATGACCAGGTCATTCTCGACCAGGGCCATAAGAAGGAAATGCGCCGCTCCCGCGCCGCCGGCGTCAACATCATCCCCACCACCACCGGCGCCGCCAAGGCCGTTGCGCTGGTCATCCCCGAGCTGAAGGGCAAATTCGA
>CAYWCH010000084.1:0-9479 GCA_964456715.1 uncultured Anaerolinea sp.
TGCACATGCTCGTCGGTGCCGGTTCGGCCGGATCATCCGTCGACGCCGCCAACATCCTCAAGCCCGCCCTTTCACGCGGCGAGCTGCAGGTGATCGGCGCCACCACCCTGGAGGAATACCGCAAGCACATCGAATCCGACGCGGCGCTCGAACGCCGTTTCCAGCCCATCGTGGTAGTCGAACCCACCGTGGACGAAGCCATCCTGATCCTCAAGGGTATCCGCAAAGCTTACGAGGAGCATCACCGCCTCGTCATCTCAGACGAGGCACTCGAATCCGCCGTACACCTTTCCTCGCGCTACGTCACCGAGCGCTTTTTGCCCGACAAGGCCATCGACCTGATTGACGAAGCCTCGTCACGCGTGCGTATGTACAAGAGCCCGGCTGCGCAGACCTTCAAGGACCTGATGACCCAGCTCAAGGACGTGCGTGCCAACCGCACCGTCGCCGTCGAAACCGGACGCAATGACGACGCTCAGGAATTGATAAACAAAGAAGCTTCGCTTGAGGCTCAACTTGAAAAATTACGCACCGGCTGGGACCGTTCCACCAGCCCGGTGGTGACCGCCAACGACATCGCCGAACTGGTTTCCATGTGGACGGGGGTACCCGTCATGCAACTGGCCACCGAAGAATCGGAGCGCCTGCTGCACATGGAAGACGAACTGCGCAAGAGCATCGTCGGCCAGGACGAGGCCATCCAGACCATCTCCAAGGCCGTGCGCCGCGGACGCGCCGGGCTGAAAGACCCGCGCCGCCCCATCGGTTCGTTCATGTTCCTTGGGCCTACCGGCGTGGGGAAGACCGCACTCACCAAGGCGCTGGCGCAATTCCTCTTCGGCAGTGATGACGCCCTGCTGCAGATCGACATGTCTGAGTTCATGGAACGCCACAACGTCAGCCGTCTGGTCGGCGCTCCTCCGGGCTACGTCGGCTTCGAAGAAGCCGGGCAGCTCACCGAAGCCATCCGGCGCCGTCCGTACTCGATTATTGTCTTCGACGAGATCGAAAAGGCTCACCCCGAGGCGCACAACATCCTGCTGCAGATCATGGAGGAAGGCCAACTCACCGACGCCCGCGGTCACAAGGTCGATTTCCGCAACAGCATCATTGTCATGACCTCCAACATCGGCGCCGAGATGATCCGCCGCCAGGGTAACCTGGGCTTCGACCTCAACCGCGACGAGAAGGAAAAGGAAGAGAACGATTACGAAGACATGCGCAAGAAACTGCTTGAATCACTGCGCAAGGTATTCCGTCCCGAGTTCATCAACCGTCTCGACGGCGTCATCGTCTTCCATCCGCTCAACCAGGAACACCTGCGCAGCATCGTCACCCTTGAGCTTGACAAGGTGGCCCAGCGTATGGCCGACCACAACATCCAGCTCCACGCATCAGATGCCGCGCTGGATCAATTGGTCAGCGAAGGCTATGACCCCGAGATGGGTGCCCGTCCGCTGCGCCGTATCATTCAGGACAAGGTGGAAGATAGCCTTTCCGACGCCGTGCTTTCGCACGAGTTCTGCGATGGCGATATTGTGATCGTCGACATCGACAAGCAAAAGAACCTGGTGCTGAAGCGCGAGAAGAAGAAGCGGCCGGCGCTTCCCAAACCCGAACCTGAAAAGGAACCGGAAGTAACAATATAAATCGATGGCGGCCGCAAGGCCGCCATTATTTGTAATCATACCCCGAACATGGAATACTTAACCGATTATGATAATTGGTAATCAGTGATCCAAGAAATAGACGCCAATAAACCCGATAAAATGGGTTTATTAGCGCTATTTGTTCGTTTTCACCACTTAGTTGAGTCTATTCTGGTAATTCGCGGTTATTTGAATCGTTCGCGGTTAAGGTTTTATCTTCGCCTTCCATAAACTCCACAGGCGGCGTAAACTCACCCGAGACCGATTGCCAGCCGAACAACTGGCGGTAGACCGTGGTCAGATCGACAGCCTGCAGAGGTTGGATGTTCATCTCTGCAAGTGATTGCAGCAGAGCAGTTTCCATCTGCTGTGAGCGCTTGAACACTGCCAGAAGCGATCCGGTAGAATCATCCGCGGCGATGCGGTTGATCGAGATCTTGCCGCAGCTGCTGCAGCGGTGGATAATCATCAACTCGCCTTGCTCGGCGTTGCCGTATTTCTTGCTGGTGTGCTTCATGGTGAGCCCGATCGGCTGCATGCGCGCGCCGCAGGTGGCCTTGCGGTCACCCGCCTTGACCAGGTCCACGTGCTTTGAGCACAGGCAGTTCGGGCAATGGTTGCGGTTATTCACGCCGGAAAGCTCATGTTCGGCGCTGACCAGTAGAGAGCAGTTCATACATCTGAACAGCGATTCATCCCGTTTATGGTTTTCGTTTTCTTCGAGTCGCTTCTCTCGATGGACACGACCCTTTTTTTCAAAGAACATGGAATTATTCTGATTCCTGTGCCTGTTATTTCGATTACTCATTGGGACCTCAACAAAACAGCCAACCGTGGGAATCCCGTGGTTGGCTGCATGAATCTGACTCAATCGAATAGACAATCATATTATGACGGTATAAGGTTACTCGTGCGTTTATCAGTCATGCCTTTGAATGCAAATCACGGGGCAGGGAATCGCACCTTTGGTGGTTTGGCGCTAAAGGCAAAGCTTGATGCCAATTCCCAACGAATGCACCCTGCGGGCGAATGTGCTTACAACGCCCAATGCAGTAGATACCAAAAAACGTCTCTGTAAGGTTTACGCAAAAATAAATTTACCATAAGTATCGTAAAGCTGTCAATCGCGGCAAGGAAGCTGATTATCAATAATTTCAAAAAATATGTGATAATGCATTTACTTGACAAGGAGTACCCATGATCCCGATCGGCGATGATAATTCCACCAGGCGCAGCGTCCCCGTGTTTACCTATATGTTAATCATTGCCAACCTGCTGGTTTTTTGGATGGAACAGGTGCGGGGAGATCAATTCATCTATGCCTGGTCATTTACGCCATCTTTGTTCCTATCAAATCCTGGTGTATATTGGGTCACGATCTTCACCTCGATGTTCCTGCACGGCAGTTGGATGCACATCATCGGCAACATGCTTTATCTGTGGATCTTTGGGGATAACGTTGAAGACCGCATGGGGCACTTCAAGTTCCTGATATTCTATTTGCTCTGCGGCCTGGCAGCGACGTTGGCACAGCTATTCACCACAGCATCTTCCAATCTCTCAGTGCCGAACCTGGGTGCTTCCGGTGCCATTGCCGGGGTATTGGCTTCCTACCTGGTGATGTTCCCGCGGAAGCGCGTGAGGATCCTGATGGGTTTCTGGGTCATTCCCATGTCGGCGTTCCTGGTGATTGGTCTGTGGTTTGGCTTGCAGGTACTCTATGTGATGGGGAACGCCGCTGATGGCGTGGCTTACATGGCTCATGTGGGCGGTTTTCTTACCGGGTTGGTGCTGACGTTTCTCTTTCGCAAGCGTCAGAGTCAACCTCAACTGCCCTACAACCCGAACTGGCCATAGAATTCAAGAAGCATCCCCAGGTAAGGGGATATTTTATGGGACGCGATCATTAATACTTAATAAATATTCTATTGTATTCTGTCCGATTTCTTTAGTAGAATTATGAAACTATCAACGGGATGACAACCGGTCTTTGTCAGGATTCAGCAGTTGTAGTTTACCAATCCAGCATCATCGGTTCTGTTACTAATTCGTGAGGAGAATGCTATGACAGGCCTGGAAGATACACTGGCGGTAATTCTTGGCGGCGGACGGGGCAGCAGGTTGTACCCGCTGACAAGACAACGTTCAAAACCGGCGGTTCCCATGGCCGGCAAGTACCGGCTGATCGATATTCCCATTTCCAATTGCATCACTTCGGGTATTTACCGTATTGCGGTACTGACCCAGTTCAACTCCATTTCGCTGCACCGTCATATCGCTCGCACTTACAACTTTGATGCCTTCCACTCCGGCTGGGTGCAGATCTGGGCGGCGGAACAGACCATGTCGAGCACCGACTGGTACCAGGGCACCGCGGATGCTGTCCGAAAGCAGTTACTGCAAATTCGCAATGCGCGAGCAAAACATGTACTCATTCTGGCCGGTGATCATCTCTACCGCATGGATTTTGCCAAAATGTTCCAATTCCACGTGGAGAACAACGCGGATATCACCCTGGCTGTGCTGCCTTCTCCCATGACTGACGGCGAGCGGTTTGGTATTCTGAAGCGCGGTCGGGATATGCGCATCACCAATTTTGCCGAAAAACCAAAAGATATAAAGGTATTGCAGGATTTCATCAGCTGCGACGACCCCGAGAAGCCGCTTCTGGCTTCAGCCGGGATTTATCTTTTCAACGCGGATGTGTTATCGGATCTGCTTATATCCACCAACGTGGATGATTTTGGAGGCGAAGTCATTCCGGCAGCAATCCATACTCACAAGGTCTTCGGTTACGATTTCGAAGGTTTTTGGGAAGACATTGGAACGATCCGCTCCTTCTACGAAACCAACCTGGCACTGGCCAGACCCAACCCCCCCTTTGATTTCTTCGACCCGGAACGACCGATCTTCTCACGGCCTCGATATTTGCCCGGTTCCACCATCAATCACAGCATGCTCGAAAATGTCCTTATGGCGGAGGGCTGCTGCATCGACAAGGCAGAGATCAACCATTGCGTGGTCGGGTTGCGCAGCCAGATACGATCTGGGGTATTATTGAGAGATTCCATCATGATGGGGTCCGACTATTATGAAAACGAGGACGACCTGGACGACACATCCATTCCTCTGGGGCTCGGTGCCAATTGCAATATCCAGGGTGCAATTATCGACAAAAACGCGCGCATCGGCGCCGGCACGGTGATCAAACCATTTCCTCCTGGTACCGAACTGGAAGGCGAACGTTGGATGGTCAGGGATGGGATCGTAGTTATCCCCAAAAACACCCTGCTTCCTCCCAACACTAAAATTGCACCTTAATTTCACCCGTTATCCATTTTTTGTGGTTTAATTCGCACGATTAAATATAAGGAGATGTTCGATGGCAAGTAACAAAAAACCAGCTCCCGCATTACCCGCGAAGCCGGAAATTATGTGGCACACGATGGAAACCCATGAGGTCGTCCAGAATTTGGATTCTCGGATCGAAAATGGCCTGACCTCTGAAATGGCAGTACAGCGCCTGAATGAATATGGCCCAAACCAGTTGGCTGAGAAACCCCGACCGTCATTTTTTGCCCTGATCTTTGATCAACTGAAAAATTTCGTCATTTTACTGTTGATCGGCGCCTCGATTATTTCCATTATCGTTAAGGAACCGGTGGATGCGATCGTCATCATGTTGATCGTCATTCTGAATGCTGTCCTGGGCGTTGTGCAGGAATCGCGCGCCGAAGAAGCGCTGGCAGCCCTAAAAAAGATGTCCGCTCCCGATTCACAAGTGCTGCGTGATGGAAAACGGGTCACTGTCCGATCCACGCAACTGGTACCGGGTGATATCGTCTTCCTGGAAGCCGGCAATTTCATCCCGGCGGACCTGCGCCTGATCGAATCGATGAACCTGCGTATTGATGAAGCTGCCCTAACCGGTGAATCGGTCTCGGTTCAGAAGAATGCATTGGCTCACGTGGAGGCGGAGAGCGGTTTGGGTGATCGCAAAAACATCGCCTTCCGCGGTACCGTCGTCACCTATGGGCGCGGCAAGGGTGTGGTCGTTGAGACCGGCATGAATACGGAACTCGGTAAGATCGCCGAATTGCTTTCAGCGGTTGAGAACGAACAGACCCCCCTGCAAAAAGCGCTCGACAAGCTCGGAAAAACACTGGGATGGGCCTGTCTGGTTGTTTGTGCCATCGTGTTCATCACCGGCATGATCGAAGGCGGCGACCCGCTCAAGCTTTTCATGATCGCAGTCAGCCTGGCGATCGCTGCTGTTCCAGAGGGACTGCCGGCAATCGTGACCATCAGCCTGGCACTGGGTATGCAGGAAATGATCCAACGCCACGCATTGATCCGCCGTTTGTCCTCGGTGGAAACGCTTGGTTCAACCACGGTCATCTGCTCGGACAAGACCGGTACCCTCACCCAGAATGAAATGACAGTCACCCGTGTTTGGGTGGACGGTGAAAGCGTCTCGGTCACCGGATTAGGGTATACACCCGAGGGGGATTTCCTGGTCGATGGCAAGAAAGTCGATCTCGAAAAATATCCCGGCATCCGCACGGCTCTTTGGGTTGGCGCGTTGAACAATGACGCCGTCCTTGAACAGACTGAAACCGAGGATGGTAAGCTGGATTACAGGATGGTGGGCGATCCCACCGAAGGCTCGATGCTGGTAGCCGCACTTAAAGCAGGCGGTTTTGCCCCGACGCTGAACAAGGCTTATCCGCGCGTCGAGGAAGTCCCATTCGATTCTGAACGTAAACGCATGATCACGATCCATTCGATCGATGATCCGACAAGCGCAGATATCTCACCGTTTAGTGATAAAACCCAAAAAGATCACCATGTGATCGCCATTAAGGGTGCCCCGGATATGGTGCTCAACCTGTGCACCGCTTACCAACCGCTCGATGACGGCAATGCCCGACCGATGGACAAAGCCGCCCGGGAGCGCGTGCTGGCTGCCAACGACGCCATGACCAAAGACGCCCTGCGCGTGCTCGGTGTCGCTTACCGGCTGGTGGAAAAACTCCCCGATGATTTTTCACCAGAAACACTCGAGAAAGACATGATCTTTGTTGGTCTGATTGGTATGATCGACCCGGCCCGCCAGGAAGTGAAACCGGCGCTGCAAACCGCAGCCAAAGCGGGTATCCGCACCATCATGATCACCGGCGATTATCCCAATACCGCCCGCGCCATTGCTGAAAGCATCGGTCTGCTGCGTCCGAACCACAAAGTGATGGCGGGCGCCGAGCTCGATGATATGGATGACGCCACCCTCAAGAAGGAAGTGGAAGTCACCGATGTGTTTGCCCGCGTCTCACCCGAACACAAGATGCGTATTGTGGACGCGCTAAAGGATAACGGCGAGGTCGTGGCCATGACCGGAGACGGCGTCAACGACGCCCCGGCCATCAAACGTGCCGATATTGGTATTTCCATGGGTATTACCGGGACCGATGTGGCCAAAGAGACCGCCGACATGGTGCTCACGGATGATAATTACGTCAGCATCGTCTCCGCTGTCGAGCAGGGCCGCATCATCTATTCCAATATCCGTAAGTTTGTCTATTACCTCATTTCATGCAACATGGGTGAGATCTTCATCATCTTCCTGCCCACGGCATTCGGACCCTTGCTGGTGAAATGGATCCCGGCGCTACAGGGACTTGGTGCTGAGGCGCTCGCGCCGCTGACCGCCATTCAGTTGTTATGGCTCAACCTGGTTACCGACGGCGCTCCTGCGCTGGCTCTCGGTACCGAAAAAGGCGATCCGGACATCATGGATCAGAAGCCGCGCCCCGCAAAAGAACCGATCATCAACAAAAGCATGCTGATGGGCGTGATCACCCAAACCATCGCTATTGCCGGAGCCACCCTCTTTGCCTTCTTCAATGCTCTTAGTCTTGGTCACGATCTGCCATACGCAGAGACCATGGCGTTTGCCACATTGAGTATTTCGGAACTCGTTCGTGCTTTTACCGCGCGTTCCGAACGTTACCCTGTGTTGAAGATCGGTTTGTTCAGTAACAAGTGGATGAACCTGGCAGTACTGAGTTCGCTGGTCATGGTTTTGGCCGTGATTTACGTGCCCTTCCTTCGAGGCGTTTTCCAAACCGTTCCCTTGGGCTGGGCTGAGTGGAAACTCATCCTGCCCCTGCTGCTCGTCCCCTCCGTGGTGGCTGAACTGACCAAGATGGTTCAGAGCGCGGTTGCCAGAAGAAAGAAATAGCTGGTCGAGAACGAAAGAATACGCCGGAAAACCTCCGGCGGATTTTCTTTTCTCATGAAATATTTGTGGACTCTTTGAAAAATTTGGAAAGGTCTTCTTAATCCAGGCTGCCAGTCAGATCGGATGCTTCACGGTTCAGGAGCATTTCCTTCAATGGTCTGAAAGACCTGCGGTGCAGCGGGGTGGCTCCCAAATTCCTTAATGCATTTTGATGCAGCCTGGTTCCATACCCCTTGTGTTCGGCAAACCCGTAACCCGGGAAGTCACGGTCTAAATCGATCATCCATTCATCCCGGTTGTGTTTGGCCAGGATCGACGCGGCCGCTATGCTCAAGCTGCGCTGGTCACCCTTGATGAACGCCGATTGCGGCAGGTCGATATCCGGCAGGAACAGTGCGTCGATGAGCAGGTGCCGGGGAAGTTGCTTCAATCCATGCAGGGCGCGCTGCATGGCCAGCCTGGTGGCCGGCACGATACCGTAGCAATCGATCTCATCGTTGCTGCTGAAACCGACACTCCAGGCTGCGGTGTGCTGTTTGATCACCTGCGCGAGTTCAGCCCGGCATTCCGGACTCAACTGCTTGGAGTCGCGCACACCGGCCAGTTCTTTTTGGATATCAATATCATTGGGGAGGATCACCGCTGCGGCAGCCACCGGTCCCGCCCAGGCACCGCGACCGGCTTCGTCGAGACCGGCCACCAGGTTCACTCCCTGCACCCACAGCGCGGATTCGAAGGCGAGGTCGGGCGCAGATGGGATGAGCGCCGGATCAATGCGGGCGGACATAGTCTCCGCGGTGCAGTTTGCGGCGGATGAGCAGCAGGTCCAGGGCCATGCGCAGCGAATCGCGCAGCACGTGCACCTTGCTGCCCTGGTGGTAATACCAGTGGATCGGTACTTCGACCACCTTCATTTTCATCTGTCTGGCGATGGCCAAGATCTCCACGTCAAAGGTCCAGCCGGGGATGGTCATTTTGGGGAACAGGGCATCGGCGGCTTTTCCTGTAAAGCACTTGAAGCCGCACTGGGTGTCGTTGAGGTCAGGCAGCACCAGGAATTGAACCAGACCGTTGAAGACGCGTCCGATCAAGTGGCGGTACAGCGGTTCTTCATAACGGATGGCGCCTTTGGCCTCACGGGAGGCAATCGCGATATCGTAGCCGCTTTGCTGTGGCGGCAAAAAGTGAGCGATCTCTTCGATGGGCATCGAGAGGTCCACGTCGCAGACGAAACGGTAATCACCCTTTGCTTCGAGCATGCCGCGCTGCACGGCCAGCCCCTTGCCGGGGGTATCGGAATGCAGCACCCTGACGTAAGGGTGGCTGGACGCGAACTCTTTGGCGATCTGCAGGGTGTTATCGGTGCTGGCGTTCTCCACGACCAACACCTCGGCTGAGCAATCACAGCTCTTGAGAAAGGTATCCGCCGAGGTCAAGGCGGCGTGCAGACGTGCCTCCTCGTTGTGGGCGGGGAAGATGATCGAAAGGGTGGAAGTCGCGTTTTTGGCACTGGTCATGGAGCTAATTATAAATGGGAATCCTTGGAGAATGATCGGGTTTTTATCGAGGGATGTGTTAAAGAATCGCCATCG
>CAYWCH010000085.1:0-1015 GCA_964456715.1 uncultured Anaerolinea sp.
AACAGAATGCCAACATCAGGGAAAGGGAAATCGGTAAAACACGTTTCAAAGGGGATATTCTCATTTTGTTCATCATTCCTCCTTCCAAAACAGGCGCGCATAATCAGTATAGCAAGATACGTTAGTGAATAAAAGCCTGGCATCCAACCAGGCGTGTCGTACTTTGCGGAGACGGCATGGCTTCGGTGTCATACCGTCTCCGATCGTCTTACATCATGATCATGGATGGGTGATGCGAATGGCCATCCATTGCGCGTAATCGTTTGATGAATCACCCTTGCTTGATACTTTCAAGTAAAAGATCATGTCTTTCCCATCCATGGCTGAAAGGTCAATATCCAGATGGATGGCGCTTTCACCAAACTCTTTGTCCCAGGTTCCCAGCGAAGTGATGGTATCGGTGCCCTTTTCGCGGGCTAAAACTTCGAAAGTAACATTACATTTGGTCATTCCGGAGGAGCAGAACAGCAGACCCATGATATGGTCGCCATCATGAACGGTGTAGGCGGGGTATTGCCCCTGGATCATGCCGCTGCTGCCCTTGTCTGGAACGGTGATCAACGTGCCTTCGTCATCCACCTGCCCATTCTCCATGATTGGAGCGTAAGTCCTCATGATGGATCCCTTGCGGAAGCTGATATCCGCGCTCGGGCAGGAAATGGCGCCGCTGCTTGTTTTCCATGCAGCCTTGCAATAATTCTTGACGAAGTCATAGACAGTATTGGCATCTTTGGGTTCCGGCAGCTTGGAAACCTTGATCACCACGGTCAATGGAGCGTTGCTTCCCACTCCAAAGATCTGTCCGCCGCCGGAACGAAGCATCCATTTGCCGGTGTAACTATCCGGATCACCCGGAGCGGTGAGGGTAACCGAGATATCCACCGTCTCGTTGGGATGGATCGTTTTGGAGAGGTTTACCGCTGTAGGACCGCTCATCTGTGAACCGCCATAGAAGTACAACTGGTAGTCCGTTGTCCAGTTGCATGACCCGATATTGCGGATGCGCCATGTTTTT
>CAYWCH010000085.1:1025-5090 GCA_964456715.1 uncultured Anaerolinea sp.
GTACCGTCATCCACGGTTACGTCATCCACAAAAGCCGCCGCGTTGCACGGGATTGGCACGGGGGTCTTGGTTGGCTGCAGTGTGGCCGTTGGGTTGGGTGTGATGGTTGATGTGGGTAAAATGGGAGCGACAGTGCTCGTCTCGGTGGGCTGCGGGGTGGACGTGATCACAACGTATTGAGGCCCTGAAGCCGTTTGGGTTAAGGACTGATTGAGATAAGCCGCGACAGTTGCGGCTGCCATGGTTTGGATCTGTGCTTCATTACCCGTATTTCCGCCATTCCCGTTGGGGGCGCAGGCAGAAAGTACGATCATCACTGCTACCAAAATTGGAATCACTCGATAATGTAAGTTTTTGCTCATTCGTTGTCTCCTTGATCTTTCTCAAGCATAGACGTATTAAACTGCTCTTTGGTTCCCGGAGTTAAGGTAAAATCGCAGGATATTCTTTACCTTTGGTGGCGCTCATGAACGTTATCGCAGGGTTTTCTGGTCACTTTGCTGCACTTTTGGCAGCATTCCTATGGGCATTTTGTTCAGTATTATTCAAGGACCTCGGGCATTCGATCAAACCAGTGGAATTGAACCTGATCAAGGGGATTGGTGCGATCGGTTTGCTCGCCTTCACCAGCCTGCTGCTCGGTGAAAATCTCTCTTTAATTTCAAGCCAGGCGATCCTGCTTTTGCTGCTCAGCGGCGCGGTGGGGATCGGATTCGGCGACACGATGTACTTCGAAGCCATTAATTGTATCGGTCCCAACCGGTCATTGCTGCTGGCAACTCTTGCGCCCATCATCACGGCAGTACTCGCGCTGATCTTTCTCGGTGAAAAGATCGTTCCCCTGGCCTGGTTGGGAGTGGCGATCACTTTGATGGGAATATTGCTGGTCATTACCCAAAAGCATGACTCAATAAACGGCAGCGCTAAAAATGATCGAACGGGGATACTCTTCGCGCTCCTCTTCGCGTTCGCTCAGGCTGCGGGGGCGGTGATCTCACGCTGGGCGCTCACCCAAACCAGCATAACCCCGCTGCAAAGTTCCGTGGTCAGGATTTTTGCCGGTATCGTCTTTCTTTTTGGATGGATCGCCATTACCCGAACCAGATTGGGGGGATGGATGAAGCCGGGGAATGTAAATGCCAAATCCTGGTTGAAGGTGTCACTGGTGGTCTTGCTTGGAGCATACCTTCCCCTGTGGTTGCAGCAGGTGGCTTTTAAGAACACAGAAGTGGGTATCGCGCAAACACTGCTGGCCACCGCGCCTATCTTCATCCTCCCGATCTCTGCCCTGCAAAAAGAGAAGATCTCTCTGAGAGAGATCTTTGGAATGGTGATTTCAGTAGCCGGGATTGCTGTCCTGTTTCTGGTTCATTAGGACCAAATCAAGAAGTCTGGTCCGTTTCCAGTTTCTTCACCAGTTCTGCGCGTTTGGCTGCATAATTCCCGGGTGATAGCTCACCGGCTTTAAATTGGTCTTCCAGCGCAATAATCGCATCAAGGATTTCTGCGCGCTGTAACTCAGGTTTGTTTCTGGTTTCCTTCAAGCCTTTGCTTTTCTTTCGCTGCAGGATGACAAAAAGGATTATTCCAGCCAACAGGAGACCAGAAACGCCCAGGAACCAGCCAAGAACTCTCTGCCTGTCAACACAATGGATGATGACGCTGGTTTCATTGTTCTGAGCGAGCCCGTTGATCACACTGGGTGGTCTTGCCAGATTTTCGATCCGCTGACTCATCAATGGGTTTGAACAGGCGATCTTGTTCTCTGCTCCCTGCACGATCACCATGATCGATTCCATGCGCATTGGCAGGAAGAACTCAAATTCCGAGTTTCCATCAAAGGGGAGATCGTACTCAAACAGCACCTGGTGTACCGCACCCGGGTAGATCATCTGCCAATCACCGAACCCGTCTTGAACCGCCCTCAGTTCCCTGTTGTCCTCGCTATTCAGAAAGGTCAGTGAACTGGACTCTTCAGTCAATAGAAACAGGATCACCGGCGCATCGCTGCTGGCCGGGACGATCACCATCGACGAAGGATTAAAAAAGAGCATGCTCTCCACAATGTGGACCTTTCCCTCCTCTCCAAAGTACAACGACACATGCATGCCCTCCCCCCGCAGTAACGAGGGGTCTGAAGTGGAGTCGAAAACCCAGATCTTAGTGTTCACTGTACTCCCCGAGCTGTACAGACTGCCTTTGATGGTTTCTGAGATGAACTCGATACCGTTATGGTTGTACGACACAACATAAGTCCATTCCGGACTGTATGGAATTAAACTGAAGTCAAAGGATTGATCCGGCTGCAGGTGAACCACAAGGTACTCCAGAACCTGATTTCCATTGAAAATCGTCAGCAAGATCTCGGTGCCAAAGTCGATCTCACCTCCCGAGAAATTGATCAAGTATCCGCGGATCGATATAAACCCTTGTTGTTGTTCGTTTTCATTTTTTAATGAATCATTGGGGAGAAGGACAGGCAGTATCGCCGGCAACAGGCTTCCAGCTCCGGTGGATTGACTGCTTTGCATATCATAACCATGCTGGGTTGCTGATAAATTTCTAGGATCGTAATCGTTATCCATACCCGGAACCCGGGTGGGAACGACAATACCGGCAGCCAGGAAGGCGAGGAGTAAGATTGTCTTGCGAAGCAAATTCGCCTCTATCTGACGATCTTTTCTCCGCAGCCGGGACAGTACTGATCGGATTGTTGGATTGGCTTTCCGCATTTGGAGCAAAATCCCGCGGACCGTTCGGTCCGTTCGCGCCGGCGGTCGATGACCATTTTCTCAATACCGGGGTCCTCATCCGGAATGGAGAGATTGGCTGACTGTCCAAAATGCGAATTCTCTTCCGTAGAGTCAGTGACCAGGCTTGAAGCCATTGGGTTTGGAGCCGATGAAAAAGTGGAATCATTGACGAATTCCAGCACTTGGGTTTTCTTTGTGCTGTTGAATACGAATACTTTTGCAATCCCTGGCTGTTTTGCCAGTAGGATTGCCAATATTAAGGAAAATGACAGTACGTTCAGTGTAACCAATAAAAGGATCAATGGCATTTCGATGTTACTCCATTCAGTCAAACGACAACACAGTGTTTACAATTCCATATGCCTTGTTTTAGAACGAAGTCTTTTCCTTACGCCTGGCGAAGAGATATATTGATTTTGCCACAATGACATTAATGCAGGGTGAGAGCATCGCCTTTCTCCACCCAGATTGCTACTTCCTCACCCGTTCAAATGTCGTTGGTACCTTGTCAACGGTGATGATCAACAGGTCGTCTTCAGTGATTTCATACGTCATCGACTGGATGGGAATCTCTCCGGAATCTGATCCGGTAACGGCAATAATGTTGGGATCGCGCTTCTCATAATCCACTGTGAAAGAGGTGCCACTTCTGCTGATCACAAGCGTATTGTCATCGTTGAATTTCAGAGTGATCCCTGAAACAGGTTCCTTCCATGTGCCCAACAATGGATCCTTTTCACTGCATGAACTTAATAGAAATGCAGTCAGAACCACTATTAGTAATAATAAAGACAAATTTTTTCGAGTGTTCTTCATCTGGGAGAAGTGTACTTTTTTCATGGCAAGTTATCAAGAGAAAATTAAAAATGAGATAATAATAAATATGTCCTCCGACCTATTTATTGTATGGCCTAATCCGATATACTATTAATAATTAACCTAGAACAGGAGTTGAAATGGCGAAAGTCATCATATTAACAGATAGCACTGCCTACATACCCCAACATTTCTTCTCTGAGCTGCCTATCGACAGCCTGCCCCTGATCGTAACCTGGGACGGCAAATCTTATCGCGATGGCATCGATATGTTGCCCGAAGAATTCTACACCCGGCTAGCCAAAAGCAGCACACTGCCCACCACCAGTCAGGTCAGTGTTAAAGCCTATCAGGATAAATTCAAGGAATTGCTTGACAAGGGTTACGAAGTACTCGTTATGCCGATCTCTTCAGGGATTTCAGGATCCGTGTTCAGCGCTTTTCAGGCCAAAGAGACCTTTAAGAATGATCCTGTCGAGGTGATCGACACAAAACT
>CAYWCH010000085.1:5108-9432 GCA_964456715.1 uncultured Anaerolinea sp.
GTTTCGATGGCGCTGGGTTTCCAGGTATTAACCGCTGCTCGTGCAGCGAAAGAAGGAGCCAGCCTGGAGGACTGTAAAGCGCTGGCAATCGAAGCCTTCAACCATATCGGTGTTTACTTCACCGTTGATACGCTAAAATACCTGCACGCTGGCGGTCGTATTGGCGGCGCTCAGAGGTTATTCGGTACGGCCCTCAAGATCAAACCGATTCTTCAGATCCGCGAAGGCAAGATCGACGCGGTCAAGAGTGTGATCACCTCAGCCAAAGCCATTCAAGCTATGGTCGACCTGGTAGAGCACGACATTGCTGGCAAATCTCCGGTACGCATCTCGGTTTTCCATGCCAATGTACCCGAGATTGCCCAGGAGTTGCAGGACAGGATCGTTAAACAATTCAATGCCGTGGAAGGCATTCTCAGCTGGGTCAGCCCGGTGGTGGGGAGCCACGTTGGGCCGGGAACCTTAAGCATCGCCTATCAAGCCGGACTCTAGAATCCGTACAGGGAAATTATTGCGCTCCGGGTCACCTCCCGGAGCGTTTTTTATAATTTCTCTTTATAATTGAATGGAAGTAAAAATGAAATCAGGAGATCAACAATGCCACAAGGAACTTATCATTTTCCAAAAGGTTTCCTCTGGGGTACTGCCACCGCAGCCCACCAGGTAGAAGGTAATAACACGAACAACAACTGGGCCGAGTGGGAAAACCAACCGGGACGCATCGTGAACGGTCAAAAAGCTGGACTGGCCTGTGATTGGTGGGGAGGACGATGGAAGGAAGACCTGAAACGAGCTTTGGATACCGGTCAAAATGCGCACCGCCTTTCGATCGAATGGTCGCGCATCCAACCCACCTGCGACAGTTGGGATGAAAAAGCTCTCGATCGCTACGTTGAGATCGTACGCTGGCTGGTCGATCACAAGATGACACCCCTGGTCACACTTCACCATTTCACCGATCCGATCTGGCTAACCCAGATGGGTGGATGGGAAAACCCCGAAACTCCGGAGCTGTTCGAAACATTTACCCGCAAGGTGGTTCCCGCCTTGATGGAATATGTCAACCTCTGGGTTACCATCAATGAACCGAATGTCTATGTGCTGTGCGGCTGGTTGAATGGCGTGTTCCCACCGGGAAAAAACAGCCTGCCCCTGGCAGGGGCCGTGATGGAAAACCTCGTCCGCGGACACGCCCGGGCGTATCACGCCATCCACGAACTCCAACCACAGGCTCAGGCGGGTGTTGCCATGAACTATCGCAGCTTCAGGCCTGCCCGGTCATGGTCGCTGTTGGACCGCATCCCCGTCAGCCTGCAGAATCAGATCTACAATAATGCCTTTCATGATGCCCTGGTCAATGGCAGCCTCAACATGGTGTTGAAAAAGGTCTCGATCCCGGAAGCCGCGAAAACCCAAGACTTCATCGGCGTGAACTACTATACCCGCGATATGATCAAATTCAACCTGCTCAAACCCGGCAATATGTTTGGAACAAGCTTTTTTCCCAAAGATGCACTGCTCTCCACGACCGGGTTTCTCGCCAACGTTCCAGAGGGGATGTTCGACTCGTTGAAGTGGGCACACCGCTACGATCTACCCATCATCGTTACAGAAAATGGTGTCGAAGATGACAAAGACAGTTTACGTCCGCGCTACACCATCGAGCATCTCCACCAGATATGGCGCGCAGCCAATTTCAACTGGCGTGTTAGGGGATACTTCCACTGGAGTTTGACCGATAATTTTGAATGGGAACGCGGTTGGACACAGCGTTTTGGACTATGGGGGCTCGACGTTGAGACCCAAAAACGCATCCGCCGGCCCAGTGTGGACATGTACGAAGCGATCTGCAAGGAGAACGGTATATCAAGTGAGGTGGTTGAAAGATACGCGCCGGAGATACTCGACTCACTGTTCCCCAAAGCCTGAACAGGTAATAAACTTGCTTCAATTATTAGTGTCAGTTTGATTAACAAGCTGACACTATTTTTGTAGATTTCGAGCAATAAACCACCATTTTGTCGATATTCTGTTAACTATTTTAACATGCGATTTAAGTGTATAATTCGGACATCCCATTGATGTGAAATTGAATTTAACCGATCACTCGATGGGAGAAATATGCCGGGGAATATCCGGCAGACTTCATCTTGAAAAGTGAGTCTTTATGGCAAAGATCATCCGTGAATACCCCAACTCCTTCAACCTCCCCAAGCGCGTTGAAGGGTTAAGCAGACTTGCACACAACATCTGGTGGGCCTGGAACCCGGAAGGGCAGCGGCTGTTCCAGTTCATCGATCCCCTGTTATGGGAAAGCTTGAATCGCAATCCGGTTTGTTTTCTGCGGCAAATGGACCGCACCCGCTTGAATGCTGCCTTGAACAACCCCGATTATTTGAAACAATACGATAAAACAATTGCCGCATTTGATCAATATGTGGCTGCTGAGAACACCTGGTTCAAGAAAACCTACCCGGAATTGATCGGCAAGCAGATCGCCTATTTTTCATTCGAGTTTGGGTTGCACGAATCGATGCCCTTCTACGCGGGGGGACTGGGTATCCTCTCCGGCGATCACCTCAAAGAAGCCTCCGATCTTGGACTCCCGCTGACGGCTGTCGGATTTATCTATTCACAGGGTTATTTTATCCAGCATATCTCTGAAGACGGCTGGCAGGAAACCCGCACGCGCATCACCGATTTTGCCGAGATGCCGATCGTCTCTTTACTGGACGAGAAACGCAACCCACTCATGGTTTCTGTAGATCTGGCCGACCACAAAGTCTACGCCCGCGTCTGGGAGCTGGAAGTCGGACGCATTCATCTCTACCTGTTGGATACCGATATCGAACAGAACTCACCGGTCGACCGCCAATTGACGGCCCGGCTTTACAGCAGCGACCCCGAAGTACGTATCTCCCAGGAGATCCTGCTTGGCATGGGTGGCGTGCAGGCGCTGCGCCTGTTGGGGCTGGACCCCGTTGTCTGGCACATGAATGAAGGTCATTCCGCTTTCCTTTCTGTGGAACGCATCCGTGAGTTCAAAGCAGCCGGGATGAGTCTCGAGCAGGCCATGGACAAGGTAAAGACGGGTGATATTTTCACCACCCACACCCCCGTCCCGGCCGGCAACGACATGTTCCCGCTCTGGCTGATCGATAAATACTTCTCGCAGATCTGGGAAGAGCTCGGCATGACCCGCGACCAATTCATCGACCTGGGCCGCCAGACTCAACCCTGGGGCGAGACCTTCGTCATGCCTGTGCTGGCGATCCGCCTCTCGGAACGCGCCAATGCTGTCTCCGAACTCCACGGACACGTCTCACGCAACATGTGGAACTTCATCTGGCCGGATCGAAAAGCGGAATCCGTCCCCATCGGTTATGTCACCAACGGTGTGCATTCGCGCACATGGCTGGCCCGCCAAATGGGATTGCTTTTTGATCAATATCTCGGAAGCGATTGGACTGATCACATCGACGACTGCGATTTTTGGGAGAATGTTTCAAATATTCCCGACGCCGAACTCTGGAGAGTGCAGCGTCACTTGAAGAATAAACTGGTGAATTTTGCCAACGAACGCACCCGCCAAAACTGGCAGAACAGCCTCATCACTCCCAGCCAGGCCATCGCCGGCGGCGTGTTCCTTGAACCTTATTCACTGATCATCGGTTTCGCCCGGCGCTTCGCCACCTACAAACGCGCCAACCTCATCTTCCGTGATTTCGACCGGCTGATGCGCATCATCACCAATCCATACCGGCCGGTGCAGATCGTTTTCGCCGGTAAAGCCCACCCCGCCGATGAACCCGGAAAAATGCTCATCCAACAGGTCTACCGGGCTGTAAAAGACAGCCGTAGCGGCGGCCGCCTGATCTTTTTAGAAGATTACGACATGAACATCGCGCGCTACCTCGTGCAGGGCGTGTACGTGTGGATGAACAATCCACGCCGCCCCAATGAAGCCTCTGGAACATCAGGGATGAAAGCCGCCCTGAACGGCGCCCTGAACCTTTCGATCCTCGACGGCTGGTGGCGTGAAGGTTATAACGGCAAAAATGGCTGGGCGATCGGCACTGAAAAGGAATACACCGATCAAAACCAGCAGGATAACGACGACGCCCAGAGCATCTATGAAACTCTTGAAAAAGAGATCGTGCCGTTGTATTACGAAAGAAACATCGATAAGATCCCTGTGGGCTGGCTGAAGATGGTAAAAGAATCACTACGCACCCTCACCCCCGAATTCAGTCTGCGGCGTATGCTGAAGGAATACACCAACGATTATTACCTGCCAGCCATCCGCGAAGAAAGAGCCGCGAAA
>CAYWCH010000086.1:0-9423 GCA_964456715.1 uncultured Anaerolinea sp.
GGCGATCTTCTGCGCCACAGATATGTCGGTGGTGGTGAGGTAGACGTTGAAGGCGATGAGCGGGGCACGCGCGCCGATGACCGTGGCGCCGGCCGTCCCCAGTTTAGCAGGGCCAAAATCGGGAGTGCGTTCAGGGTGGGTCAGGATCTCTTCCTTGAGCCCTTCGTATTGCCCCTTGCGGATGGTTTCCAGGTTCTGCCGCTCCGGTCTGGAGGCGGCATCTTCATATAAATATACGGGAATGGAGAGTTCGTCGGCCACACGCTTGCCCAGGCGGCGCGCCATTTCCACGCAGTCGCTCATGGCCATATCAGCGATTGGCACGAAGGGCACCACGTCGGTGGCGCCGATGCGCGG
Source organism: uncultured Anaerolinea sp. (assembly GCA_964456715.1). GTDB lineage: Bacteria > Chloroflexota > Anaerolineae > Anaerolineales > Anaerolineaceae > UBA6107. Next base: position 358 of record CAYWCH010000086.1, read on the forward strand.
GTGCGCGCCGGTGTGCTCGTCCAGGTTGATCAGTTCGCCGGCCTTCTTGATGGATTGGAACGCGGCTTCTTCCACACCGGCCGGAGCGCCGATCATAGTAACGACGGTGCGGTTGTGGTCCAGGTCGGAGTGTTTGTCGAGAATGGTCACTCCCGGCACGGATCGGATCGAGGCCAGGATGGCTTCGACCACTTCGGGCCGGCGTGCTTCAGAATAGTTGGGAATGCATTCAACCAGCGGATTCGGCATGTTAACCTCGGTTATGGATGATGAGAATATTATAACCGACCCCGCGAAGCGGGGATTCAATATTGGATAAATATCAGACAAGTGAGATGGAAAAAAATGCTTACATCCCCACCTTGTCGTTGTACGACTGTTCCAACCCGTAACCGATGAACACGAAACCGACGCTGATGAGCAGGAAAACGAAGACCGTCTCCAGGATCATGTAGGTTGGCATCTGGATTCCGCCGTTGGTGAAAATGTAGAACAGCAGCTTTCCCAGGGTGGGCAGGCTGGGGTCGCTGACGCCGAGGAAGGTCAGCGTGGCCTCGAAGAACACGTAACTGGGTACCAGGATCATCAACTGGGGGATGATCACATTGCGGATGCGCGGGATCATATACCTGAAGATGATGCGCCAGGACGGTGCGCCATACGCCACAGCGGCCTCGATGTAGGGCAGCTCCATCACCTGCAGGAACATGGCGCGGTAATTCTTGATCTGGTTGCCGAAGATGCTTAACCCAACCGTGACGCCGAGGATCACCCAGAAACTCTTTGAATATAAATAGAAGATCATGATAGCGATCGGAAGCATGGGCATGACCATGTTGATCTCGGTGATACGCTGGATCAGACTGTCAACCCAGCCACCGAACCAGGCGCCGATGGCTGCCAGCGCCACGCTGGTGAGGGTGGTGCCCACCGCCGCCAGAATACCGAATGACAGCGCCACGGCCAACCCCCAGAGCAGGTTCACCGTCAGATCGCGCTTGAAGCCATCCGTGCCGGCCAGACCATACACCTGACCGTAGACGATCAACTCAGCATCAACATCGGATTGCTCATCGAAGAGGGTGAAGTCCAGACGTATCTGGTACTTGCCCTTTTGCACAGCCGCTTCATTTCCGTCCGCGGGCATGAACAGCTCGATGATAGGTGATTTTTGCCTGTTCGTCGTCGCGATCTTGGTGTCTTGAGAAAGGTAATACACTGTGTCTTTGCTGACCCCAAAATGGCTCATCGGGATCTCCCGGCCGTCGGGAGTGATCCAGGTGAGCTGTACGAACGGTTGTTTCTCGGGGAGATACGTCGTGAACATGACGATGACATCCTGGGGCAGCATGGTGAATGAATAGTCAAATGGAAAGGTGATCACCACGTGTCTGTAGCCGGTTTCATCGATGGATTCCACTTTTTGAGAAGCGGGCAGGTTCTGGCTGTAGAGGTCAATCGTTTCGGGTTTCTTCTCGGAACGGAAGAAATTTGTCCAGGCGGGGGGAACCTCTCTCGGATTCCGTATCCAAACTTTGTCGTCGCCGCGCCAGAGTGAAATGGCTTTGTTGTAAGGCATCACGATCACCGTTGTTATGGAGATGGCCGCCAGGATCAAGATCATCCAAAGCCCCACCGCCACCGACGGATAAAGCTTCAACTCCCGTTTCCAGGTTTCGATGAATGCCCTCACAGCATCACGACGACGGGCGAGAGCCAGTTTCATCCTGGAGGAGAAGGGTTGTTTCGTCGTTTCAGAAGAAACCTGCTCGTGGATTGAGAGATTTCCATTGCGTAAGGCTGTTTTATTTTTCTTAAAGATGCGGCGCAAGCCGAGAGAGATGATCAGGCCGCGGGATTTCTTTTCGATTTCCTGTGTTTCATTGATTTTCACGCGGGGATCGATCACAGCGTAAACGATATCCAGAATAAATACGGAAGCCGCCAAAAAATATGCAAAGGTGGCCACCAGTGCGACGATCGACATGGTGTCGTTGTTGTAGAGCGCCTGCATGAAGTATCCCCCGATACCACCGATGTTGAAGAAGTATTCAACCGCTATACATTCCTGCCAGATACTGATGAGGATGAGCACGAAATTGGTGACGATCGTTGGCAGGGTCGGGCGCAGCACGTAACGGCTTTGAAGCTGCCTGGCCGGCAAGCCCTTGGCAACCGCGAGATCGACATAATCTTCCTTTGAGTAGAGCATGAAGTAATTCCGAAGGGTGTAGATGCTCTGGAAGATCTTGCTGAACACGATGGCCATAAATGGCAACAGCATACTCCGCAGAATTCCCGGAACGGCGGATACGTCGAAGGTTTTTGACCAACTGTTGTAGCCAAGCCGGAAAGAGAAATCACCGATCACGTAATACATCAACGAAAGCAGGATGATACCCACCAGCCAACTTGGGATGGATGAAGTGGGTGCCAGCCACATGATCAGCCGGTTGGTCCATTTGCGGGGTTTGAGCGCCATGGGCAGCGCGATGAAAATACTGACAATAAACAACCCGAGATTGGATACCCCAAACAACAACAACGTCCGTGGCAGGTACGCCCGAATGATCTTGGTGATATCGTTTGAATCAACCTGCCGAACAAAGGCACCCTGATAGAATTCCGTGGCGATGACGTAATTGACCCGCGATTGACCCCAGTTGAACGAAATTCCGCGCAGGAACCAGTTGAATGTCCTCTCAAGATAAGGCTTTTCAAGTCCGTAGGAGGCTTCCATCTCAGCGCGGGTCTGGTCGATGATTGGCTGGCGTTGGTCCAATGGGATTTCCTTCAGCCATCCGCCCATCAGCATGGCGTTGATTTCTTCGTTGATCAACGCCTTCTGGATCTTATCCATGTAGCCGCCCAGGTTGGCGATATAGACGATCAGAAAAATACTGACGCAGACCGAAACGATCAAGCCAAGCCCACGCAAGACAGTATATTTGGCGACACGTCCGAACGCGCCGGGGTGTTTGTCTTTGCTGACTATTTGAGGTTCCGGTTGGATCGTCTCATGCAAGACTGGTGCTTTGATCGGATTGGCGATCGCCGGTGATGAAGGTGAGGGCAGGGCTTCCTGACTCAGTCGGGAAAGTGCCCATTCCATCCCTTTGCGTGCCATTTCGCTGGTGGGGTTGATACGCAGGGCGTGTTGCAGGTAATCCACGCTCTGGCGCGGTTCCGACATGGCCGCCATGATCAGCAGCGGGCGCTCATCCTCTGGGTAGCAATACGCCGCGGCAGACGTGATCTCCCAGGCGTGAATACGGTCACCCTTGACCAGGGATCTATACGCCTGTTTGATCAGTTCATCCAGCCGGTTATCTTTATTGGGGTTATCCATTAATTACCAGATATTTTAGGTGAGCTTTATTATAATGACAATTTCTGATTTGATACCAATTGATATCAGTAAATGGTAACAAAAACCAGGCAGGTACAATACCTACCCGGGAATGGTTTAAATATTGATCGACTTTACTTGATTAAGAATCCGATCCCCACCAGCACCGGGGTGAGGATATTGACCAGCACGTTCATGGTCATTGAAGGCAGCAGTTTGAGGGGTTCATCGGGGTGCTGCAGCGCGCCTTTCGCCGCCGGGTAAGCAAGGGTCAATGAGAGCAGTCCGAGCAAGCCCCATATGGGGAAAACCTTGAAAATGACTCCCAGGATGATCACCAGGTAGTTGGCTGCCAGGAAAGAAACGTAAATCCAGGCGCTGGCTTTTCGGCCGATGAGGATGGGGAAATGGCGCCTTCCGACGCTCTGATCGGCCTCCACATCGGGGAACTGGTTGAGCAGCAGCAAATTACAGACCAGGAAAAATGGGATGAATGACGCCAAGATCACACCTGCACTGAATTTTCCGGTCAGGCAGAAGTACGTCCCGAGCACCATCAGCGTGCCAAAGCCAAGGCCGGGAGCCAGTAGGCAAAAGAGGGGCAGACGGTTGAGCACGGGTGTGTAGAGCACGATGATGAGCAACCCGATCCCACCGATGACGGCAATCGGCCAGCCGCGCGTGATGAGAAACCGAATGCCGATGCCCACCACGATCAGCGCGGTAACCACCCCGGTGAGCAGGGCAATACGGGCTTGTTTTGGATCGTGATCTTTCTGCAGTGTGCCGGTGCCGCCGCTGAAGGGTGTGTGGGTGGTTTTATCGTCGAGGCCGGAGCTGTAGTCGTCGTACTCGTTCAGCGCGTTCACACTGGCGTGAGCCAGCACACCGCCGGTGAAGACCAGGAAGGCATCCAGGAATGAAACTTCACCCACATCACGGATGGCAATGGCGAGACCGAGAAAAACACAGGCCACGGCCAGGATCAAAAAATTGGGGCGTGAAACACCGATGGCGATTTTCAAGTTATGCTCTGTACACTTGAATTTAGAGGTTCAACCATTTCGAGGCCGCTGAGGGTAGTTCAGCCACCGGCGCGGTTTTAACGGTGCAGGTGGGCAGGCTGTCGATGAACTGGCGCCCGTATTTCTTGGTCAGGACGCGCTTATCGAGGATCGCCACCACGCCGCGGTCTGATTGGGTGCGGATGAGGCGGCCGAAGCCCTGTCTGAAGCGCAGGATGGCTTCAGGCAGGTTGTATTCGTTGAAGGGATCGTCGAAGGTTTCGGAGCGGGCGGCAATGATCGGATCGGAAGGTACGTCGAAGGGTAATTTGACGATGACCAACACCGAGAGCGCCTCGCCGGGGATATCCACGCCCTCCCAGAAGGCGCGGGTGCCCAGCAGCACGGCCTTGTCGGCCTCGCGGAAGGTTTCGAGCAGGGTGTTGGTGGAGGCACCTTCGCCCTGTTCGTATACCTGGATATCGGCTTCGGACAGTGCCGAGGAAATGTTTTGCGAGGTACGTTTGAGCTGCGCGTACGAGGTGAAAAGCGCCAGCATGCGTCCGCCGGTGGCTTTGGCCAGACGGATGATGGCCGATTCCACCGCGCGCTGATAGGCGTTTGCGTCGGCCGGTTCCGGCACGTCGTTGGCCAGGTAGAGCAGGGTGGAGGATTCGTAATCAAAGGGCGAACCCAGCACCAGGTCGTCAGCTTCATCAGCGTTGAGGCGGTTGCGCAGATATTCAAACTCGCCATTGGTGGTAAGTGTGGCGGATGTGAGGACGATGCAGGCTTTCTCGTGCCACAGGTATTGCTCCATCATCGGACCGATGTGCAGGGGAGCCGATTGCAGCGTGAGCCTGAAATTATTGGGAAGCATCTCCGCCCAGTACACGTTGGTCTCTTCAGGTTTGAGCACCAGCGCATTGAGGGTGATCTCGGCTTCGTTGAGGCGGCGCGTGACGCTCGCCAGCGAACTGACGGTGTCTTGCAGTTCTTCGCTTTGTTCTTCCACGCCGTCGATAACGTTTTTCTGGAACTCGGAGAGCAGCGAGAGCACCGAGCGCAGCGTTCCGTCAGCCTTGTCCCAGGCCACTTCCACCTCCGACCAGATGGGCAGGGTGCGGGTGGCGGGCAGGATGCGTACCTGCTGGCCGTAACCATTGATGGGTTGGTTGTCGCGAACCTCTTCCATGAAGAATTCCATGCTGTGGATGAAATCAGAGAATTCATTCTCGCTTTTGAACAGGAGATCGGTCAGTTTGTTGACCTGCTGGTTGAGCGCGGCAAATTCAGAGGGGGGCAAACCATGAGAAAGCATGGAGAGCAGCCGTCCCAGCAGACCGCTGGAGGTGCCGCCCACTTCTCTCAGTAGCCTGACGAAATCCATCTGGTTGATGTGAAAACTGAGCGCGTTGGTGGTGGCCGATTCCAGGTGATGGGCTTCGTCCACGATCAGGTATTGATAGTCGGGCAGCACGCGGCTGCCGGTGATGACGTCGGCCAGCAGCAGGGCGTGGTTGACCACGAGAATGTGGGCAGATTGCGCCGCCAGGCGGGTCTTGTAGAACGGACAAACCCCGCCGGTGCGTGCCAGGCAGACTTCGCCGCGGCAGCCTTCGTCTTCAGCAGACAGGTTGTTCCAGACGTCGCGTTCCGCCGGGCCGTTGAGGTTGATCTCGCCGCGGTCGCCGCTGCCGCCCTGGTTGAGCCAGACCAGCACTTTGGCGAGCACGCGCAGCGCGTCGGCGTTATCCGGTCCGTTCTTGCGCAGGTTGTCGAGCCGGCGCGGACACAGGTAATTATTGCGGCCTTTGACGACCGTGGCCCGCACTTCGGTGCCCAGCGCAGCTGCCAGATCGGGGATGTCTTTCTTGATCAACTGGTCCTGCAGGGTGATGGTGTTCGTCGAGATGACCACGCGGGCGGAATTCTTCAGCGACCATTCCACCGCGGGGATGAGATAAGCAAAGCTTTTACCGATGCCGGTGCCGGCTTCGATCATGATGTGTTGGCTGTTTGAGAGCGCGTTGGCGATCGTGCGTAGCATCTCGATCTGCTGGGGACGGCTCTCGAAGTTCTCGAAATAATGCGCAAAAGGTCCGCCGTGTTCGATCTTGGCCGCCAGGTCGTCGGCGTCGAGCGGAGCGGGGGTCTCCGCCGGGATGAGGGGCGGGTAACTGGGTGCGCCGCCGCCGAAAAGCTCGCCGTAATCGTCCTGGCGGGCATGGCGCGCTTCGACCGGCATGTGACCTTTCTCGCGTAGTGCCTGGGTGAACATCAGGCTGCCGTCCCAATCGAGGCCTTCGCTCAAGCGCACGATCTCGGCCAGCAATTCGATGGGCAGGGCAAGCACTTTTTCGTAGAGTGCGATCAAAACGGCATGTGCCAGCCGCGCGTCGTCCAGGGCGCGGTGCGAGTTGGGGATCATGATCCCCAGCGTCTTGCCCAGCGTGCCCAGGTTGTAACGGCTGTTACCGGGCAGGGTGATGGCTGCCAGTTCATAAGTATCGACTGTTTGATTGAGTCTGAGCAGGTTTTGCTTGCGCAAAAAGCCAACGTCGAACTGAACGTTGTGCCCGACCACCGGATCGTTGCCGACGAAATCGGCCAGATCCTGCGAAACGGCACGCAGCGGGGGTGCGTTGCGCACCATCTCGTTGCTGATGCCGGTTAATTGTGTGATCAGGGGAGGAATGGGACGTCCGGGGTTGATGAGGCTGGTCCACTCAGCTTCCACCCGGCGCCCCGAAAAGCGCACGGCCGCGACCTCGATGATCGCGTCTTTGGAGGAGTCCAACCCCGTGGTTTCGATATCAAGAGCGACCATGGTTGTCATGGTGTGATTATATCATGCAGGGATTTCCCTACATTGATCGATCGGATTATTCATAAAGAATGGACATCCGATGATATGATTAAACATCTCAATCTCAAAAAGAAAAGTCTACCATGTGGGTTTATAGACGATTTCCCCCTCCAAACAGGAAATTTGTAAGGAATTCGGTTTAAGGTTATTTGGAGGAGAGGGTTAGTATAAAACCTAATAATCAACGGGAGGTAATTTTGAAACAATGGTCATCCAGTAACCTGAGCAAAACCCTTGTGAGGTTTTGTTCGGCAGCAATTTTCGTTGGATTGTTTGTTCTGATTGGTTGTGCTCGAAATAGTGCTGGAACTCTTTCCCCAACCCCGACGCAAACATTGCCTGTCTTAACATCAACCTTGATACCGACCCAAACGCTCACTCAGATTCAGGTTACACCAACCAGGACAGTAAATCCCGATGTGGGGATAGTTTTTTTCCGTGACATCACTCAAGTTCCTCTAATTGTCTCAACCACAGATCCCGGAAATTCAAAGTATTTATACAAAAAGGCATTGGTTACTGTTACACTTCCATATCCATTAGCTGAAGTTATCGCCTGTATCAACCTGGATAATCTCAGCGATAATGGCCCGGGAAAAAGTGATTTATGTATATCCAGGTCGGCGGGAAGTGGAGGGATTTTTCACTCTTTGGATCCAGTAAACTATGCATATTTCTCGTGGTCGAAATATCCTGATTTGACCTATGACGATTGCATTAAGTATTTCCCGATAAAGACTGATGATCCAATTTTGTACATTATTCGGGGGCAAGAATTTCAAAAAAGGGGAGGAGCTTTCTGTTTTCTGACAAATGAGAACAGAATTGCAGTTGTCAGGCTGGTAGATGGTTCTCAAATCATTTATACAGACGATTCAGAAGAATTAACGTTTGAAGTAACCGTTTTTTCAAAATTTGCAGAAAATCTATAATTGTCTATTGAATGGCGCAGTTTCTGATGAATCCTATGAGTTGTTGATTTAGCGCGAAGACAAGCGTAGTTGTGGATTATCAAGCTGGCACATCAGGACGATTATGAGTCTTGCCCAAGGCTGATTTCAAAAAATGATGTTTTCTTCTTTTTGTACTAATGTTATGATTAAGCATCTCCCATAATCGCGAGGTCAGTATGATCGAACTGAATCAAGAAGTACTCAAAATTCACCTGGATCCCGAGGCGGGGTCTTTTTCGATTTTGCCCCTGGACGAGGGTTTCCCTTCGATCCACGAGGCAGGATTGGTGCTCACTTACCGCAGGGGCGGAGTCCTCTGCCGTGCCCTGGCGGGGAGTTGGGCGGACGGCGAACTCTCTGAATTCACACTGAATGTCGAGCAGGGTGCGGTCAAAGCCGCTTCGCTCAAACTCCCGGTCAACCCGGACGGATTGACCTGCGAGCTGACCTTTGCCGTGGCGGAGGATTATCCGCTGGCGATGTGGAAAGTGAAGGTCACCAATGATGGCAATGAACCGGTCAATATTGAGTCCATCGACCTCCTCAAGGCGGAGAATCCCGGGTCAAGCGTTGATTTCGCTGAGGCAAAGAAACCCGCGGAGCTTGGCTTTTATTACAACGGCTGGCAATCCTGGTCACCGACAGGTTGGGTGAGCGGTGACGGCAAGATGCCGTCTTCACACATGGGCATCTTCCAGGAACCGATGATCTACAACGCCGGCACTCCCAAGGCGGGCAAACGCGGACTGCACAGCAGCGATTTCTTCGCTGCGATCGGCGACCGGGTGACGCGCAAGGGGTTCGTGATCGGATTTCTTTCGCAAAAGCAGCATTTTGGCTCGATCCGGGCTGATTTCCGCAAGGGACTGAATCTGCGAATGTGGGCCAACG
>CAYWCH010000087.1:0-6255 GCA_964456715.1 uncultured Anaerolinea sp.
AAGCAACAGCCATCGGCATCCCCAATTCATCTGCGTGCTTGATAAACTCTTCAATGCCGGGAAGTAATTTAACATCCTCCATCAGTTCGTAGGATCTGGCATCGACGATCTTTTGAATTTCATCGGGAGTCATTTTATTACCAGCCAGTTCTGAGAGTTCTCTGGCAGGGTCGAACACATCGGGGCCGGTACCGATGGCAATCCACCAGTCACGGATGGTGAGGGATTGACCGTGCCTTTCATACTCCTCACGCCAGGCAATATACCTGGGCATTTCGGTATCCACAATCAAACCATCGAAATCAAAGATAAAACCAAAATATTTCATAAGATCCCTTTAATAACTTGAATATACCTGAGGGAAAGGGATACTCAAGAAGAATATTCAAATGATTTTACTTCAACATTTCCTGGCCAGTGAAACTCCGTTCAGGTGAAAGCAAAGGCAGGATGCTTTTGTCATCGGGGGTTGTGGCATGTTGGGCGAGGCGGGTTAATAGTTCGCCGCTGCTCGGGCCAAGCATGAAGCCCTGACCGCAGAAACCGACACCGAGGAGTAAGTTCTCCACCTGTGGACACCAGCCGATGATGGGGAAACCATCCGGGGTCATCGGGTACAAACCACGCCAGGTGCGGCGCACACGGATGTTCGCCAGCCGTGGCATTACCTGGACCATGCGCTGCGACACCATGGGCAGGAACTCGCTTGTCTCGTTGACGTTCAATCCCCAGGCATTCGGGCTGGGTGTGATGCAGAAGATGATCTGACCGGTGATGTGTTGATAGAAGTAATAGTTTGCCGAACCGGGAGCAGGGCGGATATCCACCACCATTGGCCCAAGGAAGCGGGTGACTGCTTCAGTGATTGCCGCCTCATGCGAGTCTGGTTTCACAGGAAGGTCCACGCCGGCCATCTTTCCGATCTCATCCGCCCACGCGCCGGATGCGTTCAGAACAATAGCAGCGGAATATGTTCCCAGGTCAGTTGTGACGAGATTGATGCGGTTGTTGGCCACGGTCATCGAGCGGACCGGCTCGTTGAACCGGAATTCTGCACCGAGCTCGACAGCAAGCGTATAGTAGGCATGGTTGGTCAGGAGCGGTGAAGCGCTACCATCATCCGGGGAGAATGTACCACCGATGAGCCCTACGGGGTTTAGATCGGGGATGATCTTTAGATAATCATCCTTATCGTACCAATCGTTCTTAATCCCGACTTTTGCGTGGATGGGTAGCAGATCTTTTAGTATCTTTTCTTCACGCGGGGTATATGCAACGTAGGAATAACCGCATTTATCCCATTCGATGTCGATGCCGAAGGTTTCCTTGAAAGTTGAGAAAATCTCCAGGGCACGGTTGCAAAGCATAATCTTGGCCGGATCGGAGTGGGTGGCGCGGATGCCACCGATGGCCCGTTTGTTTGATCCCTGACCTACACTGGGCACGGATTCGAGCACAAGTACCTTCATCCCGGCTTTGGCAAGGTAATATGCAGCCGGTGCGCCGACCGAACCGGCACCAATCACGATGATGTCATAGGTTGAAGCTGTCATGGCTATTCCTCCTCCCCCTTGATACCGGCAAATTTACCCAGAGGAACTTCCATGAAAATGGGCCGCCTGGAAGGATCGGTCACTTCGTTGACCGGCACATTTTCTTCGCGGAAAATTCGCTGGATCAGCGAGGCGCAGGTTTTCGCTCCGCAGGCACCCATGCAGGCACGCGTGACCGTTTTAATCTCATTCATATCGCGGTATCCGGAGCGGATCAATTTGCGGATCTCGCCGGCGGTAACGTGTTCACAGCGGCAGACGATGGTATCGTCCTCCACATGGTGCACGTATTGGAGCATGGGCTGCGTGATCGGATTCTCCTGGATGCGAATACCTGCGATCTTTGCCGCAATTTCTTTCGGCGCTTTAATCACAACGATCATGGTTCGATCGCTGCGAGGGATCGAGTGCAGGTCGGTCACTTCCAGGTCACCGAGAGGATTGCCTTCTGTGTCAAGGACTGTGACGATGTCTTTCTTCGAGAGGATCTCGCGCGAGAATTCATAGGGGATGGAGACCAACGGCTGTTCCGGGTTGGTGCGGTAATCCACAAGGGTGATCGCCAGACCGGGGCAACCGGCTACGCAGCGTTCACAAACCTGGCAGGCATAATTGTTGCCGACAAACATCGGGATGGAGCGGATATCATTTTTATCCACCATGATCAAGCCATTGGGGCACAACCCGGAGCATGGGTTGCAGGGGATCTCCTGGCTGCAGTGGAAGACGGGGGTGACCCCTTCTTGCAGATCAGGAAGGATCTCTGAGAACACGTTTCCCGGTTTCGATTTCAGGATCTCGCCGGTGCGAATCCAGGCAGACGGGATCTCGCCAACATCTTCTCCGAGTGAATGGGCGATTTCCAGCCCGCGGATCTTGCCGGCAAAAATAGCTGCCGACGCTTCAGCGATCTCTTCGGCATCACCGGCAACAAAAGCAGGGATGTTGAAGTCCAGGGCTTTTTTGTAGAATTCGTTTACCGGATCCAGACCGACGGCAATTAATATCGCGTCACACTCGAAGGATTTCTCGGTGCCTTCGACGGGTTTGAATTGGCGGTCCACTTCGGCGATGGTAACCGATTCCACCTTGTCGGTACCGTTGGCGCTGAGGATGGTATGAGAGGTATAAATGGGAACACCCATGCGGACGAGTTTGTCTCTATGCACCTTGTAACCGCCGAATTGTGGCAGCGCTTCGATGAGACCCACCACACCGATTCCGGCCTGGAGAGCGTGATAGCCCGCGATAAGGCCGACATTGCCACCGCCAACGATAAACAGCTTTTCGGCCGGGCGGATCAGGTCGCGGTTGACCAGGGTTTGGAAAGCACCGGCGCCGTAAACGCCGGGCAGGGTATTCCCTTTAAACGCCAGGAATTTTTCACGCGCGCCGCTGGCCACGAGCAGCACATCGGGAGTAACCAGCTTGTATTCGCTGCCGTTATGAAGGATGCCTGCTTTTTTATCGCTGAACATGGCAAGGCAGGTCGATTGGGTCCAGATCTCGACTGAGTTGTATTTCCGCACTTCGTTTTCAAGTTTCGTCGCGATATCGATGCCACGGGTACCAGCATAAACCGCGTCCATTGAGCCAAAAAAGCGATGGGTCTGTAAAACGAGTTTTCCGCCCAAACGGTGCTTGTCATCGATCAACAGCGTTTGGATGTTCCGTTTTCCCAGTTCGATCGCCGCGGACAAACCAGCCGGTCCGCCGCCAATGATCAATACCTGGGTATGTAATTCATCGATTTTGTTCACCTTGGGTTCTTTATTGACCTGAGGTAATTCGGGCAGACCGTCATTGGGCTGGACGTTCATGCCCGCGGTAACAGGTTCCATGCAGGATTTCACCGGACGCCCGTCAGCGATCACCATACACTGCGAGCATTGACCGTTGGCACAAAAAATTCCCAAAGGCGAATGGTCTTTGGGATGATGTCCGAATACTCGTATGCCATTGGCATACAAAGCCGCTGCAATGGTTTCACCCTTGCGGGCTGATAAAGGCTTGCCCTGCCAGGTGAATTGAATTTCTTGAGTTTCCGGTATGGGAAGAATGGGGTGTTTTTCGATCCGGTATTGAGTCATAGGTTCCCTTGGTTTGAGATTTTAATCGCTACCGTTCCGCGTAATTGTACCAAAAAGTAACCGGGTGCAATAATGAGATTCATCATCAATCTATATTCGCTTGTCATATTCCGGAATGTCGAGGTAAACTTGTTTATAAACTGATCATTGGAAGAAGAGGAATAATGAAAAAGATCGCTGTTCTTACAAGCGGTGGAGACGCTCCCGGCATGAATGCCGCCATTCGTGCTGTTGTCAGAGCGGGTGTAGCTAATGGAGTTGATGTTTACGGTGTTAAAGGCGGATACGAGGGTTTGATCAATGGTCTCTTTACCCCGCTGGGAACGCGTGACGTGGGCGGGATCATGCAGCGCGGCGGAACCATATTGGGTAGTGCGCGCTGCCCGGAATTTATTACCGAAGCCGGTCAGATGAAGGCACTGCGTGAATTGAACGCTCAGGGCATTGAAGGGCTGGCAGTGATCGGCGGGAATGGTTCACAGGCAGGCAACTATGCCATGCACAAATTGGGTTTTCCGACCGTCGGGATCGCGTCAACAATCGATAACGATCTTTGGGGCTCCGATACCACCATTGGTGTGGATACCGCGCTCAATATCGCATTGGAATCCATCGACAGGTTGAAGACGACTGCGTCATCTCATCAGCGTGCTTTCTTGATTGAAGTGATGGGACGAAATTGCGGTTATCTGGCATTAATGGCTGCGATCGCGGGCGGAGCCGAATATGTCGTTTTGCCTGAGGTCGAGACGGATCCGGAAAAGATCGCCGAAACGCTTTCGAATGCTTATGAACGCGGAAAATCCCATGCCATTATCGTGGTGGCTGAAGGAGCGAAATATAATGCGACTGCTCTAGATGCTTATTTCACCGAGCACCGCGAACGATTGGGCTTTGACCTGCGCGTTACCATTATCGGGCATGTGCAGCGGGGCGGCAACCCCGGCGCGGTGGACCGCATCCTGGCCAGCCGCCTGGGTGCTGCTGCGGTGGAACAACTCGTCAAGGGCAACTACGGGGTACTGGTTGGTGAGGTCAAGGGCGACATCGTCTACACTCCGCTGGAAGAGGTGGTCAGCCATCCCAAACCACTGGACCCTGAATACTTGAGGTTGGCAGAAATACTGGATTAAGAAAAAGACCGGAGAGCGAGACTCTCCGGTTCCTTTTTACTTTGGTTGCCTGAGGAAGGCTTCAATGAAACCATCCAGATCGCCGTCGAGTACGGCCTGGCTATTGCCGACCTCGAATTCAGTGCGGTGATCCTTGACCAACTGGTAAGGATGCAGCACATATGAGCGGATCTGGCTGCCCCATTCGGCTTTTTGATAGACACCGCGCAAATCGGCAAGGTTCCTGTCCGCGGCCTGTTGGGCCAGGTCGAGCAACCGGGAGCGCAGTACTTTCATGGCATTCTCACGGTTCTGCATCTGCGAGCGTTCGTTCTGGCAGGAGACAACCAGACCGGTGGGTATGTGGGTGATGCGGATGGCGGTGGCGTTCTTCTGGACGTTCTGGCCGCCGGCACCGGAAGATTTGTAGATGTCAATCTTAAGATCATCCGGGTTGATCACCACCAGCGGATCCTCCTGTGAGGCCTCGGGCAGTATTTCCACCTGGGCAAAGGAGGTATGGCGGCGGTGAGCCGAATCGAAGGGGGAGAGACGCACCAAGCGGTGGACGCCTTTTTCAGCGCGCAGGTAGCCATAGGCGTATGGGCCATTGACAGACATACTGACGGTCTTTATCCCCGCTTCTTCACCTTCAGTGGAATCGAGGATTTCGGTGGTAAAGCCGCGCCGTTCAGCCCAACGCAGGTACATTCGCTCAAGCATGGCCGCCCAATCCTGGGCATCGGTACCGCCCTCGCCGGTATTGATGGTGAGCAGGGCATTACCACGGTCGTATTTGCCGCCGAGCAGAGTGGAGAGCTCGAGTTTGTTCAAATCGGTCTGGATCAGTAAGGATTCTTTTTCCAGTTCGCTTTGCAGGGAAGAATCTTCGAGTTGAGCCAGTTCAAGGGTATCGTTGATCTTTTTTTCCAAACTGTGCCATAAAGTGATTTCATCGCGCAAATCGGCGATGCTTTTCATCAGTGATTGGGCTTGCTGCGGATCGTTCCAGAGATTGGGATCCTCGGATTTTTTTTGCAGATCGGCTAGCTGTACTTCTTTATTGGATAAGTCAAAGACGCTCCATGAGGGAATGGATCGTCGATTGGTTGGTTTTCAGGGTGGAGATTAGGTCTTCCATGGTTCCTCACGAGTTATTGGTTAAGAATGCCATCTATGAAGGCTTCACGGTCAAAGGGTTGCAGGTCTTCAGGTTTTTCTCCAAGACCGGCATAGTAAATGGGGAGAGCAAGTTCCTGCTGGATGGCGAAGGCCATGCCGCCGTGAGCGGATGAATCCAGTTTGGACAGGATGACGCCGTTAACGTGCACAGCCTGCTGAAATGCCTTGGCCTGCATCAACGCATTCTGGCCAGTGGTAGCATCAAGCACGAGCAAGACGACGTGCGGAGCGCCAGGCAAAGCTTTGCCGACCACGCGGTGTACTTTCTTCAGCTCTTCCATCAAGTTGTCTTTGTTGTGCAGACGTCCGGCGGTATCG
>CAYWCH010000087.1:6265-7667 GCA_964456715.1 uncultured Anaerolinea sp.
ACTACGTCGTACTTGCGTGCCAATGCAGACTGGATACCGTCGAAAGCCACTGCTCCGGGGTCGCTGTCCGGTTGGCCGGCAATGATGGGCAGGTTGAGGCGCTCGGCCCAGACCTGGAGTTGATCGATGGCGGCAGCACGGTATGTGTCGGCAGCAACGAGTAGGGCTTTTTTGCCGTCATTGGAGTAAAGCTTGCCCAATTTGGCGGCGGTGGTGGTCTTGCCGGATCCGTTGACGCCCACCAGAAGGATGACCGTGGGATCGTTTTCCAGCGGGAGTGGTTCCGCAGGGGTAAGGCGATTCATCAAATCGTCTTTAAGGGCTTGCATCAATTCTTCGCTGCGAATCAGCCCTTCATCGGCGACTTTATTCTTGAGGTTTTCGATGACCGAAAGGGTGGTATCCACGCCGAGGTCGGCCTGGATGAGCAGCCCTTCGAGTTCGTCCCAGGTGTCGGCCTTGATCTCGGTGGCGCCGAAAAATGTAGCAATACGACCGAACCCGGCTTTGCGGGTGCGGTCCAATGAGTCTTTCCATTTCGAGAAGATGTCTGCCATAGCGTAAAAATTATATCATGGGTTGTTCGCCGGGCTTTGTGCCTCAGCGGCAAGCTGACCGCAGCCGGCCTGGATGTCGATCCCACGGCGCAGGCGGATGGTGCAGGGGATGCCGCTGCTTTCCAGGATGGCTTTGAACCTCTCGGCTTTTTCGCGGGAGGTGGGTTGGCCGGGAAACTTTCGGGTGGGGTTGAGTTGGATCACATTCACGTGACACAACAACCCATTAAGCAGGGAAGCGAGCTCACGGGCGTCCTGTTCGCGGTCGTTCACGCCTTCGATGAGAGCCCACTCAAAGGTAAGGCGGCGATTGGTCGCAGCAACGTAATTGCGGCAGGCGGTCATCAGTTCATCCAGCGGATATTTTTTGTCCACCGGCAGCAGGGAGGAGCGCAGCGCGTCGTTGGCAGCATGGAGACTGATGGCCAGGTTGACCTGGCGCTTTTCCGCGGCGAATTTCTCGATGGCGGGAATCCATCCAACCGTCGAAATGGTAAAGCGGCGCGCGCCGAGATTGAACCCGGCAGGGTCGTTGAGCCTGTCGATCGCTGCCAGAACGGCGTCGTAATTCTGGAAGGGCTCACCCATGCCCATAACCACGATGTTGGTCACCGCTTTTTCTTCATGTTTCAAGAGGCGGGCATAATAAAGCACCTGCTCGACGATCTCGCCTGAGGTCAGGTTGCGTTTGAAGCCCATCTGACCGGTGGCACAAAAAACACAGCCCATGGCACATCCCGCCTGAGAGGAGATGCACAGCGTCTGGCGTTCGTCGTAATACATGAGGACGGCTTCAATGGCATCACCATCCGGCATGGCAAACAGCGTTTTTATTGTCTGCCCGT
>CAYWCH010000087.1:7677-9417 GCA_964456715.1 uncultured Anaerolinea sp.
AGGAGAGTTTTCGAGCGGGTTCCAGCGAGGCGAAGCGGTAGGTCTCCGCGATCTTCTGGCGCAGCGGTTTGGAAAGGGTGGAGATTTCTGCAGGATCATCGATCAGATCGACGTAAACTGCCTGCCAGAGCTGACGGGCGCGGAAAACGGGTTCACCCATCGCCGTAAGCCGGGCTTCAAGTTCAGAGAGGGACAGGTCGTAAAACAATGCAGATGGCATTTGATTCCCTAAAGAAGATCACCCAGTTCCGGCACGATCAGGTCAATCGCCGGTTTCCAGGCTTCGCCTTCAGCGCGTGAGGCGATCCCTGAGAGCACCAGGACGGTTTTCAACCCGGCACGTTGGGCACCAAGGATGTCTGTTTCAATGCGATCTCCGACAGCCAGGGTTTCTTCCGGTTTGGTACCGAGCATTTCAAGCGCGAATTCGTAGAGTGTGGCATTGGGCTTGCCGGCAATAGTGGGTTCCACGTCGGTGGCAGTGACAAGAGCGGCCAGGATGGCTCCCGCGCCGGGGATGAGCCCCTCGGGGGTGGGGAAGGTCTTGTCCGGATTTGTAAAGTAGAACGGCACCCCGGAGCGAATGAACAGCGTGGCTGCTTTGAGTTTTCTGAAATTGATCTCGCGGTCCACCCCGCCGATCACGGCAATGGGGTTGCTTTCCGAGGGATAGAAACCGGCTTCCTGAAGGGCAGTGATCAATCCGACCTCACCGATAACGTACACCGGCCCGCCCTGCGGGAAACGTTTTTTGAGCAGATAGGCGACTCCCATTCCTGAGGTGATGATCTGTTCAGGTTTGACAGTTACACCCATCTCGGCCAGCTTTTCAACGTATTGCTGAGGGGATTTGCTGGCATTGTTGGTGGCGAAAAGTACCTTCAGACCAGCTTGGGAGAAGCGGGTAAAGATGGCGTTCAGATCGCCGATGGGATCGTTCTCGCGCCAGAGCACGCCATCCATGTCGAGGACAAGCGCCTTGATGTTGTTGAGATGGTGAATATTCATGAAGCCTCACAAAAAAACAAACCGGATAGCCATGCCACCCGGTTTGTCTTGGGATCGAAGTTACGAAGCCTTGGGCGGAGTCAGCACCTGATCGACAAGGCCGTATTCGACTGCCTGCTGGGCATCGAGGTACTTGTTGCGGTCGGTGTCGTGCTCGATCACGTCCAGGGGTTGACCGGTGGAATCAGCCAGGATGTTGAGCAGGCTCGATTTGAGGCGAAGGATCTCTTTGGCCTGGATCTCAATATCGGTGGCCTGACCCTCGGCGCCGCCAAGCGGCTGGTGCATGTGGATGGTGGCGTGGGGCAGAGCGTAGCGTTTGCCCTTGGAGCCTGCAGCCAGCAACACGGTGCCGAAAGAGGCGGTGACGCCCACGGCAACCGTGCTGATCTTGTTGGGGATCATCTTCATGGTATCGTAGATGGCCAAACCGGAGTAGATCTGCCCGCCGGGAGAATTGATGTACATCTGGATGTCGGCATCGGGATCTTCGCGGCTGAGAACCAGTAATTGAGCGACCACGGCATTGGCGACCTGGTCGTCAATGGCTGTGCCGAGGAAGATGATGCGCTCACGGAAGAGCAAGGAGTAGATATCATAGGCACGCTCACCGCGTCCGGAAGACTCGATGACCATTGGGATGACGTCTTTGGGTTGTAAATTATTCACGTTACCTCCTGTAACTATTCCACTAATATACACGAAGAATATCTATTTTTTATCAGATTTCTC
>CAYWCH010000088.1:0-1150 GCA_964456715.1 uncultured Anaerolinea sp.
GATTCCCGGATTGATTCATTTAGCCACCTTTGTTGATTTGAAAATGCGCGTTTATCCAAAGCAGTAATGGATCCTCTTTCCATGCCCTGTCATCCACCCAATTCTCGACAAACAGGCTCAGCGGGATGCGATCCCGCTTGATCAATAAATCCAGCAGCAGATTGGATCGGGTTGCTCCGTGTTTGTAAACCAGGGCAAATTTAGCCGGTGTATTCTCAAGTTTGATCGCATCAGCGCAGTTGATCCTGCGGGACCCATAAGGGGTAACCAATTCGATCGTGCTGTCTGTCACTTCGAGGTGGGTTTTCGCCAGGGAGAGATAAAAGAAAATGCCGTTGTAAAAACACACCAGCAGGATGAAAGCGTCGAGGTATTTATAGGCAAGGATCGACTGGTTGTAAACCAGTGAAAAGATCAGAAAGAGACAAAAGAAAACGATAAATACCGTTGCCGTGGTATATGCCCGCCGGGTCCGTTTCGTGAGTTTGAATGTCTTTTTGCTCAACGGTGACTCTCCTTTTCTGCCACTGGGTTACTTGATGAAGTAAATAACTGCCACTGCCACACCGATACCGACTACCACCCAGCGCAGCTCGGACGGGTCGATCCTGCCGGCAAGCTTGCCGCCAGCCACGCCGCCGCCCAACGCGCAGACAGCCATGACCAGCGCCGCCGGCCAATGAACCTGCCCCGAAAAAAGGAAATAGATGGCTGCTGAGACGTTGGTGGCCAGTGCCAGCGCCTGTTTGAGCGCGTTCAGTTTCGTCAGCGACTCGTTGATGACGATCCCCAGCACGGCCAGGATGATCACGCTCAAGCCGGCTCCAAAATATCCGCCGTAAACCGCTGCCAGCATGACCGCCGGGATGGCAAGCCAATCATACGAGCGGGTGCTGCCATCGCTGTTGGAATGCCCTTTCAGCCAATTGCGCAGGGGATCTCCAAGTGCCAGCAATACGGCCGAGAGCAGGATCAGGAAAGGCACCAGACCGCTGAACAGTTTCTCTCCGCTGCGCAGCAATAGCAATCCGCCGATTATTCCACCCAGCACCGCCGCCGGCACAAGCGTCCACAGGCGTTTCTTCTGTTCGAGGATATCCGCGCGCTGCGCGAGGGTAGCGCCGAAGTAGCCAGGGCAGAGTGCCACCGT
>CAYWCH010000088.1:1160-1597 GCA_964456715.1 uncultured Anaerolinea sp.
TGTCTGCTGCGCGGCAGCAACTCACCCTATGCGATGCCCACCGCGGTCAACAGCGGGAAGGTGATCAGCGTGCCGCCGCCGGCCAGCGCGTTTACCCCACCGGCCATAAAGGCACCCACCCCAACGATGAGGTATTGCCAGAGATCAAGAGTTACCATTCATCATCATCCGATATAAGATAGTCTATTCTACCCATAGTGTATTAAATAAAACAACCCCTGCATACAAAACAGACCCTTTGCAGGGGTTGAAAGGAACTTTGCATATTGGCGTTACTTAAGCAGCCGGAATCGGCTCGCCCTTGACCATTTCTTCGAGGATGGTCTCAAGCGCCATGGTGTGCACGCAGCGCCCGCGCAGGCTGAAGAATTCACAATCGCATTTCCAGGTGCCGTCGTCATACGACACGTAATGGGTGTTATTGTCGCCCTTTATTG
>CAYWCH010000088.1:1607-4079 GCA_964456715.1 uncultured Anaerolinea sp.
CCACCTTGAAGGAGCTGAATTGGAAGCGGTCGCGCTCCTGAGCGTAGCGTTTTGCCTTCTCGATCTTGCCGATCAATCCGTAGTCCATAACTGCCATCTCCTTGTGAAGGAATGTAAACAAAAAGGCACGCAACATTAACAGCGTGCCTTTCTAATTCATATGAGAACTCCTGTAAAAAATGAGGACTCGCATGGTGGGGTTATCTCCGTTGAGGATATGATAGCGTTTTCCGCTGGTATTGTCAACTAACAGAAGTGATGACCTTTTCCATAATGAGCGCGTCTTCGCCGTCTTCGTAATAGCCATCCCAAACGTCGATATGGCTGTATCCCAGGTCAACATAAAGCCGCTGTGCTGCCATGTTCGAGCGCCGCACCGAAAGCCGCACCCGCGGCATTTTCATTTCGCGCTCACAGGCATCGATCAACGCAGTGGCCAATCCCAGGTTGCGATACTCCGGCCGCACCCCCACGGTGGTGATCCAACCCAGGTTCTGCGAACGGTGCGGGTCGCCGCCGATAAAGGCTGCCATCCTGTCGTCGATATCGATCTTCAGCCGTACCATGCCCGGAAAACTGAGCGCCGCGATCAACTCGATCAACGGCCAGGCGTCCTTGCTGAAGCAAACTTTCTCCAATTCGCGCAGCTGGTTTAGGTCTGCCAGGGTGGCATTTTCGATGGTGTATGGAATGGATTCGCTCATTTTGAAAAATCCTGCGGGTGAGCGCACTGCTACACTCCTCCCGCAGGATTATCTTAACTGAAATTCATTTACTTGGTTTTCTTGGCGGCGATGAAATCACTGATCAGGCTGGTGAACTCCATCGGGAATATGTACTTCGTAGCCGGGCTGGACGCCATGCTCTTCAAGGTCTCAAAGTATTGCAGCGTCATCGTCTTCTGGTCGATGTTCTTGGCAGCAGCGAAGATGGCCTCCAGAGCTTTCTGATAGCCTTCAGCGCGTAATTGCTGGGCCTGTTTCTCACCTTCAGCCCGGAGGATGGCAGCCTGTTTTTCACCTTCAGCTTTCAAGATGTTGGACTGTTTGTCACCCTGTGCCACATTGATTGCGGCTTCGCGGGTACCCGTGGATTCGGTCACGACAGCGCGGCGGGTCCGTTCGGCGGTCAACTGCCGGTTCATTGAATCCTGGACGTCCCTCGGCGGGACGATCTCGCGGATTTCAACGTTGGTCACTTTCACACCCCAACGCTCGGTCACTTCATCGAGGCGGGCGCGCAGGGCGGTGTTGATCTTCTCACGTTCAGAGAGAACACCGTCCAGCAAGATACCACCGATGACGGAACGCAGTGTGGTGGTGGCGATACCCTGGGCAGCCAGTTCAAAGTTCTGAACCTGCAGCACAGACTGCACGGGGTCGAATACTTTGTAATACCATATGAAGTCGATCGAGACCGGAGCGTTATCCTGGGTGATCGAGGCCTGGGTGGGGATCTCACGAACCTGTTCACGCAGATCCACCAAAACCGGTCGATCGATGAACGGGATCAACAGCACCAAGCCCGGGCCGCGTTGGCCAATACAGCGGCCGAGGCGGAAAACGACCAGTCGTTTGTATTCCGGTACGACTTTGATCGCCGCAGCCAGAAAGATCACAACTGCGACAACGATACCGATGATCAAACACGTTAATACTGCAGGTGACATAACTCCTCCTATTGAAAGTTAACTACTTGTTCTGCTCATCCGCGGGGGTCACGATCAAGACCAACCCTTCGCGTTCAACGACCTTAACTTCAGTCCCGCTTCGGATCAATGTATCGCTCCGCGCGGTCCATTCTTCCCCGTCGACGTAAACCGTGCCAAAGGTCTTGATATCTGATCTGGCTTCTCCGATTTCACCCTCCAGTCGTTTCAGATCCTGCGATGGCTTCATCTTTAAGGCATCGATTGTTCGTCTGCCGATGATCCACAACAGCCCCATGGCGACCAGATCCGTGAAAATCGCGAAGAACGGGTTGATGTTCTGCTGCATGGGCGTATCCTTGAACAGGAACACGGATCCCACCCCCAACAACAAAACAGAAGGGATCAGCCAGTGCCATTGCTTTTTCTTGCGTATTGCCAGGAAGAACGGCACAATGCTGACCACGATGATGACCAGTGCCCACCAACGGATGGTCAGGTTATACAGGGCGTACGCTGAAAGGGCGACCGAGAACAACGCACCCACTTCGAGCAACCCCGTTCCTGGCGTGAATAATGCCAGCACGGTCAAAACAAATGAAACAGCTATCAAGAGGAAAGCCACATTGGGATCAAACAGAAAGCTCATTTTTATCCTTTCAAGATTGCCCAAATTGCAACCATTATCATTATACTCTACGCTGGTCAAGACCATTGGGTTGCACGCCACCTGCCTTGACAGCCGAATAATCCGAGTATATACTCCAAATTAATCAAATAGCTTCTTCGGGGCAGGGTGAGAGAGCGCAGCTCTCAATTCCCGA
>CAYWCH010000088.1:4095-7869 GCA_964456715.1 uncultured Anaerolinea sp.
TGGTGAAAACCCACGAGCAGAAATGCATGATCCGGTGAAATTCCGGAGCCGACGGTATAGTCCGGATGAAAGAAGAGATTATCTCCAGATATCCATTCTGGATTTCTATGCCCCGAAGGAAACTGCTTCGAGGTTTTTTTATGCGTCTGGCACAGGTTCAACAACCGCAATCCAATAAAGGGACCGTCACCTGGCAGGAACGAATGGTCCGTCGAAATGAATGGCTCATTCTTCTGGTGTTGCTTTGCGTGCTTGCCATCTGGTGGGCGGTGGATTCCTGGGGAAACCTGCCGGCGTTTGTACTACCCTCTCCCGCAGCTGTTTGGGATGAATTCATTGCCACGCTGCAAGACGGCTCGCTCCTGGCTAACACCTGGGTCACTCTCCAGGAAGTGCTGGCCGGTCTGTTTTCCGGTGCCTGCTGCGCAATTCTCATTGGGTATTTTCTCGCCCAATCTCAAACCCTCGAAAAGATGATCTCACCGCTGCTGGTGGCAGGCCAGGCCGTGCCCACCGTGGCCATCGCGCCCATCCTCATCATCTGGTTTGGTTCAGGGATCTCATCCAAGATACTCGTCTGCGCGCTGACCGTCTTCTTCCCCATCCTGGTTAACACCATCATCGGTTTTCGCGGTGTCCCGGCCAACCTGCGCAACTTGATGAAATCGATGCACGCCTCGCGCTGGCAGATTTTCACTCTGCTCGAAGTCCCCGCCAGCCTGCCGGTGCTGCTGGGCGGACTGCGCATCGGCGCGACCCTATCGGTGATCGGAGCCGTGGTGGGTGAATTTGTCGGGTCAGATGAAGGCCTTGGCTTTCTCATTAACGTTGGCCGGGGTCAATATGAAATGTCGCTGGTTTTCGTGGCGATTTTCACCCTGATCCTGCTGGCGCTTTGTCTGTATGGCACCGTCGTCCTTGCTGAACGAATCGCCATGCCGTGGAAAAGAAATCATTGAACAGGAACCCAAAATGAAAAATAAATCCTTGCTCTTTTTGATCATCACCCTTTTATTAACTTCATGCGTTCAGCCAACCGCTGGTTTACCCACCGATACCGCCGTATCCACCCCGGTGAAGGTGACCCTGCCGGTAGGCTACGTGCCGAATGTACAGTTCGCGCCGCTCTATGTGGCCATCGATAAAGGATTTTACAGCGCCGAAGGGCTGGATGTTACGGTGGATTACAGCATGGAAAACGACAACACCGTCCTGGTCGGCACGGGTGATCTGCAATTCGCCATCGTCAGCGGCGAACAGGTGCTGCTAGCCCGCGCTCAGCAGTTGCCGGTGGTCTACGTGATGGCCTGGTACCATCAATACCCCGTCGGCATCGCCGCGCGTACTTCCTCAGGGATCAAGACGGTCGACGATCTTAAAGGGAAGAAGATCGGTCTGCCGGGCCTCTACGGTGCCAGTTACATCGGCGCCATCGCCCTGTTGGATGCCTATGGTCTAAAACAATCCGACGTGACCCTCGATTCGATCGGCTACAGTCAGGTGGCCGCCCTGGCTGCCGGGCAGGAAGATGCTGTGGTGATCTACACGGCCAATGAGCCTTTGCAGTTGGATCAGGAGGGAGTGGATTACGTCCTCTTTAAAACCGCTGACGCCGTCGACCTGGTGGCCAACGGAATGATCACAAATGAGGAAACCATCAAGAACAACCCCGACCTGGTACGAAAAATGGTCTCTGCCACACTTAAAGGCATCCAATACACCATGGATCACCCGGATGAAGCCTTTGAGATCTGCAAGAATTATGTGGACAATCTGGAAAATGCCGATCAGGCCATTCAGAAACAGGTATTGCTAAATTCAATCGAACAGTGGAAGACCTCAACCCCGGGTTTTTCAAACTCGGATGCCTGGGAAAACATGCAAGACATCCTTTTGAAAATGGGGCTTCTGACCGATCCATTGGATCTCAGTCAGGCCTATTCCAATTCCTACTTGCCGCAATGAACCTGTCCACCGGAACCCTGCTTCAAGTCGAAGATCTCAGCCTGGTTTATAAGGATCCCCAGGGTGACCTTGAAGCGCTGCAAGGGATCAGTTTTGATCTCAAGGATCAGGAATTCCTTTCGGTGCTGGGGCCATCCGGCAGCGGTAAAAGTACCCTGCTGCGCGTCATCGCCGGTCTGCTGCAGCCGTCCAACGGAAAGGTCGATTTCGCGCGCGAGAACCTGCGCATTGGATTGGTCTTTCAGCAGGCCAACCTCATGCCCTGGCGTACCGTCCTTGAAAACATCCTGCTGCCATTGGAGCTCCTCGGTATGGACCGTGAAACCGCGCGGTCCGAAGCCGGCGAGATGATCCGTCTGGTCGGGTTGGAGGATTTTGTGAACGCCTGGCCGGACGATCTCTCCGGGGGCATGGCGCAGCGCGTGGCCATCGCCCGCGCTCTGATCCAGGACCCGGACCTGTTGCTGCTGGATGAACCCTTTGGCGCCCTTGACGCGCTTACCCGTGAACGCATGGGCACGGAGTTGCTGCGGATCTGGCAATCGAGCCGGAAAGCGGTCATTCTTGTCACCCACTCGATCTCTGAGGCACTACTGCTGTCGGACCGCGTGCTCGTTCTCAGCCCCCGGCCGGGTCGTGTCACGCTGGATCAACGGGTTCCGCTTGTGCGTCCGCGCAGCGAAGAGAGCCGCTATTCTCCAGAGTTTATTCGCTTGGAACGCAAATTGCGCTCTTCATTAAGTTAGGTTACTAGATACGGGGAAGTTCAAGAAAGAAATTATCAAGCAGCAGTCTTAGATGACCGTTGGCTTCCAGCGCGGTTGTGGCACGATCCATGGCATTGACCATTTGCAGGATGGTTGCCGGGGTAATTTTTGCTGCCAGCGACTTGAGTTCTGCTTCGCGGTCCAGGTTGGTGATCTCGGCGCCCGACCCGTTCACCAAAAGCATCAGGTCTCTAATACAGGTAAACCAGACGTGCAGGGCTTCCCTGGCGGCGTCGCGGTCTCTGGACAACTTTTCAACATAAGCCAGCCGGTCACGCAGAGAGTTCGAAAACAATCTGTCCAGGTCGTCCAGCAAAGATACCCGGTTCTCCAATAATTCTGGCTGCTTTGCATAGCGCACCGCAGCCCCCACTCGTCCATTCGCCAGGTGCGCGTAGAGTCTTGCGTTATCACGGCTCACCTGCCATCTGGTTTCCAGGACGGTCTCCAGCGCATCCACCGCGATCGGGCGCAGGCGCAGGATCTCACAGCGCGAAGCGATGGTCGGCAACAGGTTCTCCGCTGAGTCGGCCGTGAGCAGCAAGATCACTTTTTGCGGCGCTTCTTCGAGGGTTTTCAGCAACGCGTTCTGTGAATTGGCGTTGGCCTGCTGAAAATCCAGCAACAGGGCTACCCTGTATTTGGCTTCGTAAGGGGAGAGCGAAAGGCTGTGCTCCAGCGTGCGTACCTGTTCCACTTTGATCATGCCGCCGTCCGTTTCAGCCTGGACTACAGTGAGATCGGCTTGCTGCATCTTCTGCAATTGTTTGCACATCCGGCATTTGCCGCAAAAATCGCCGGGCGCCGGGGGCTCAAGGCAATTGATGGCGCATGCGAAGGCAATTGCCAGGCTGCGCCTGCCGGTGCCGTCAGCGCCGGTGAACAGGTAGGCATGCCGGACTTCATTGTTGGCAATGTGTTCCTTGAGGAGCTTTTCCGCCCACTCGTGGCCGATCAGGTTCCAACTCATAGGGTGATTTTAGTCGTTATTCGTGGGGATGGCAAACCGGGCTTTAGTCAACCGGCCTTCTCGACCACCCAG
>CAYWCH010000088.1:7879-9408 GCA_964456715.1 uncultured Anaerolinea sp.
CAGAAGTGTGACAGCCCGAAAACCTGCAGTGGTGTCTTCTCAAGCGTCTGCAGGACTGCGCGCAGCGCCTTTCCCAACCTTGGGAAGCGTGCGATGATATTGTCATACGCGCCAAACACCGTATGGATGGTGATAAATTTCACCGGCAGTCCTTTGAATAACCGCTTTAGGTCTGCGCGGGTATAAACATTCACGTGCGGTGCCAGTTTGTCGCGCCAGCGCCGTGGTAAATAATTGACCAGGGGGATGTTGCCGAAATGATACTTGCCGCGCAGGTAAATCCCGTGAGTCTCGAAACCATATCCGCGGTTTGGGCAAAACAACACCAGGCGGCCGCCGGGTTTGAGCGTGCGAACGATCTCGTTGATCGCTTCCTGGTCGTTCTGTACATGCTCCAACACTTCATGGCTGAGGATCAGGTCGAACGAGTCTGACGGGAAGGGCAGATGCTCTCCCACCCCACAAAGCACCCGCGGACTTTTCTGGAGCGCGTCCTTGCAGCGCGCAAATTCGATGTCCATGCCTGCGACGAAATTTCTACCATTGTTCATGCGCGCCAGATAAGACCCGATCCCGCAGCCATCTTCAAAAATATTGCCATCTATACGTTGCCCGGCTGCCTGTAGCACCATTTCAAGGCGGCGCTGTTGCCCCGCGCGCCACACGTAAGACGGTTCACCCCTTAATGCTGCTTGATCGGAATAATTCGCTGACATAATCCACTCTGGAAAACAATTATTAGGTTTGCCTGGTTAATCAATGATAACATCATCCTCTTCGGGCAAGGGTACCCAGGCCAGGATCGATGTGCCTTTGCCGGGATCGGAGGTGATATCCACCTCGCCACCCACATTCGTGATACGGGTTTCCATGTTCGACAATCCATGGCCAATCGAGGTTTGGATCTCCGCGGTATCAAAACCATCGCCATCATCGCGAATTTCCAGGAGAATTCGGTCATCCGTGGTCCAGACCACCACATCCACATGGTGCGCGTGCGCATGTTTGGCAATGTTGGCCAGTCCCTCCTGGCAAATGTGGAAGAGGGCCACCGCCTGGTTCTTGGGCAGGTTGGAGATATCTTCATTTGGCCCCTGCAAATTGACCTCCAGCAGCGTGTTGGCTTTGAACTCGGCGACCAGCCGGCTCAAACCGATCATCAGGTCTTCGTTATGCAATTGTCTTGGACGCAATCCCAGGATGTAGCCGCGGATATCCCGGATGGTGCTGTTCAAATCGCTGATCGCCTGCGCGATGCGCTTGGATGATTGCTCCGGGTTCTCATTGATCAACAGGTGAGCGTGCTGCAGCGTCAGACCCACGGCATAAATGGATTGGATGATGCCATCATGCAGATCCATGCCAATGCGTTCGCGTTCTTCCAGCACAGCCAGGCGGCGCCCCTGCATATTCAAATAGACATTCTCGATGGCGGTAGCCATCCACGAACAAATCGCCTGCAGGAACTGAACTTCCAACTCATCCGGGGGCTGTGGATGACAGGAGGCAACGCACATGGCGCCCAGTAC
>CAYWCH010000089.1:0-9378 GCA_964456715.1 uncultured Anaerolinea sp.
CCGAATTTGACCGGTCCGGGAAAGAGGCCTGGAAATGCAAGAAATGCGGGTTCTCCGTCAAACTGCTACGCGGAAAACCTGTTTTTACCCAAGCTCCCGATGATCTGAACCCGACCGAGTTCATCGAACGCGGCCCTAAGAAGGGGACGTTGTGGCGCCGTTTCAACTGGGCATTCATCGAAAAGACCGCCAAGGTTCTGCCGGAAGGTGCGGATGTGCTCGATGTCGGCGCCGGACGCGGTGATTTCAAGACCATTTTTTCCAAACACAACTACCTCGGGCTCGATATTTACCCCTATCCGGAAATCGATCTGGCCGTCGATCTGATCGAAGAGTGCCCCTTCAAGGAGGGCAGTTTTGACCTGATCCTACTGGCCAACGTAATCGAACATGTCTATGACTACCGAACGCTGGTGGGCAGGGCTGCCTCGCTGGTCAAACCAGGA
Organism: uncultured Anaerolinea sp.; assembly: GCA_964456715.1. Lineage (GTDB taxonomy): Bacteria > Chloroflexota > Anaerolineae > Anaerolineales > Anaerolineaceae > UBA6107. The sequence goes on from CAYWCH010000089.1 coordinate 447, forward strand.
GGGAGGATCCTCATCACCGTACCCTTCATGTTGAAGCTGCACCAGGAGCCGGTGGATTATCACCGTTACACCCGCTACGCACTCACGCAGCTGGCCGCAGATCAGGGCTTGCAGGTGGAAATCCTGGAAGGGTATTACAACCCGCTCGGTTTGTTGGATGAGGGCATCGGTAATGCCTGGCAATTCGGCCTGCCAAAACTGCATGGGTTTGCCCAATTCCGGGCGAAGGCTTATCTTGCCATCATGCAAAAGATCTCGAACATCCTGAAACACTCCATCGGCACTGGATACATCGCCAATGCCGCGGTCGATCCCAACCCGAATGTGATGGGATACCTGTGTATCCTGCAGAAACCATTGAAATAGAGAGGTTAACTTGGCACGCGTCGCAATTTTCACGGCTCCCAAGCCGTTCATAGATGAGCATATCAAGATCATTCAACGCAACGCCATCCGGTCATGGCTGGCGCTCGGAAGCGATGTTGAGATCTGGCTGGTGGGTGATGAAGAGGGGGTGGGGCAGGCGGCAAAAGAGTTGGGTGTGGGATACATCCCAGATGTGGCCCGCAATGATTCAGGCACACCGCGGATCGATTCCATCTTCAACCTGGTTCGGGAAAAAAGTCAGGCCGAATACCTGTGTTACGTCAATGCCGATATCCTGCTCTTCCCGGATCTGCTCGAGACGATCGACCTGGTCAGGAAAACGAAGGACAAATTCCTGATGATCGGCCGCCGCTGGGACGCCGACATTACCGAACCTCTGCAGATCCAGCCGGGGTGGGGCAAGGATTTCATCGAAAAGACAACACGCCGATCAAAATTGCACAGGGCGACCGGCAGCGATTATTTCGTTTTTCCGCGTACGATCTATACCGATATTCCGCCGTTTGCGGTGGGACGCGCCGGTTGGGACAACTGGATGATTTTTCACGGCCGGGTGGAACATCTGCCGGTCATTGACACATCCAACGCGATCACAGTCATCCACCAAAATCACGGATTTACCCATTTCGCCGATGGCAAGAAGCACCGCTTCCAACCGGAGACGTTCGAGAACGTTGACCTGGCCGGCGGGCGTCATGCCATGTACACGCTTTATGACACCGATTACCAGATCATTGATGGAAAGGTAACGCGCGCCAAATTGACCTGGTGGAAACTGGGTCGTGAGATCTCCATTTTCCCGGCTGTTACACTCAGATGTACCTGGCTTGCGAAAATCACTTATGTTTTGTTCAACATTAAACGGGTCCGCAAGGATGCCAGGAAACGCAGAGAAATGGAAAAATCCGGAAAGCTGAAGAAAGCATGAGAAAAGGTCAGAACCCCGCAAAAATTCTCACCTCAGTTGCCAAACCTGAACGGGTGACAGTGGCTGTTTTGAACCATGTGCCCTTTCTGGAAGGTTTCTATACTGACATGCTCAAAGTGCTGCATGCCAGCCTGACGAGCCTGCGTGAAAACGCAGGAATGCCGTTTGATCTGCTTGTTTTCGATAATGGCAGTTGTGATGAAGCCAGAACCTTTCTGACCGGAGAGTTGGAAAAGGGGAACATACAGTTACTCATCCTTTCAGACAAGAACCTGGGCAAGGGCGGCGCCTGGAACGTGATGCTGCAAGCGGCTCCCGGCGAGATCATCGCTTATGCCGATAATGATGTGATCTACTCCAGAAACTGGCTCAAAGAGAGCGTCAGGGTTCTGGAGACGTATCCAAAGGCGGGGATGGTCACCTCGCGGCCCTTCCATACCAAACCTGAACTGTATCAGAGCGTGGTCCAGTGGGCAAATTCCACCCCTGATGCCAAACTGGAACGCGGCTTGTTCGTTGATCCACAGTGGAACCGCGAGTTTTTACTCAGCGTGCAGCGGTCGGAGGAAGAGATTCAAAAGGACCTGACCGTGGAGGATGTCAAAATCACCTACAAGGGCGTCACCACCTACGCCGGAGCGTCACACTGGCAGTTCTTGAGTTGGAAGTCGGTGCTGCAGGAGTTCCTGCCGATCGACCTTTCCAAACCGCTCGGGCAGGTGCTGCGACTGGACGAGGCCATGGATCAGCGTGGTTACCTGCGCCTGATGACCGACAAACCATATTCCATGAATTTGAGCAACTCGGTGCAATTACCGCAAACCGATTCGAGGGGGCAAAATACGAAGAAGAGTTCCTTTGGCAGAAAATTGCTCAACCTGCCCATCATCCGCGGTCCATTGATGCATATCTACAACGCGATTTTCAAACTGTACTACGAAAGGTAATCGATATGAAGATACTCTACGCTGCAGGCCGGTACAGCCCTCTCAACCACGATGAAGGAAGTGGGACGGATTATTGCCTGTATCACGCGCTTCAAGGCCAGGGCGCAGAGATCGATTTTGTCGGCCCTTTTGACGATACCCCGTCACCCGTGGAAAAGGTCTACCGAAAATTTCACCGTTTGCTGACCAAAAAGAGACCGGCCAAATATACCGCTGCCATGCTGCGCCGCGGTGCCCAAGCATTGGCTGAGAAAATCTCGATCTACCAGCCGGACATTGTCTTCTCCAAGAATCTTTCTTCCCTTGTCTTGTTAGAAACCGATCGACCAATCGTTTACATGCTCGATGACGCCGTTGTTGACATGAACCGCCAATGGCCTACTTTCTCAAAGTTCGAGGCCTGGCGCATGACCCGGTGGGAAAAGAAGGTCGTTGCCAAGGCGAAATACATCATCACGCGCAGCGATACCACAGCCGACGTGCTGGTAAAGGAATATGGCTTCCCACGCGAAAAGATCGAAATCGTCTATAACTCCTGCTCCCTGCCCGAGCGAGTGGTACCCAAGAAGATCGATTACGCCAAACCGGATTTTTCGGAAGTTAAGCTGCTGCTGGTCGGCCGCGAATACAAACGAAAAGGGATCGATATCGCGATCGAAGTGGTCAGATTGCTAAATGAGCAGGGTATCCCGACAAAGCTGCATATCGTGGGCATGACCGGCGAGAGCAATGACCAGGTCATTTATATCGGCAAGTTCAAGAAGGCGGATGAAGCTCAACTCCAGGAATATGCCAGCCAGTATTATTGGCCTCATTTCCTGATCCACCCTGCCAGGTATGATGCTGCCCCCATCGTAACCACCGAAGCGGCAGCTTTTGGCGTCCCGTCGCTCACGGATAATGTTGGTGGCATTGGCAGTACCGTCAAACACAATGTTTCGGGGATCGTCCTCCCTGCGTTAAGCCCTGCGGAGGAGTATGTAAAAGCGATCAAATACTTCATGGATCATCCCGATGAATATGTGGCGCTGCGCCGCTCAGCGCGAGCCAGATACGAAAAAGAGTTGAATTGGCCTGCCGCCGGCAAGCATATCCTTTCCTTCCTCGCAGAGAAGTTTGAAGGAAAAGAAGCCGGTAAATAATCAACTTCACGAGACATTTAGTCAGGATAATTAAAAATGGATAAACTAAAAGTCAAGCAAACCAGGGAGAAACTCGTCCAGCTTTATCCACAAATTTCCATTCCTGATGCCAGTTATCTGATATTGGAAACGCCGCGCAGCGGAAGCACATTATTAAGCACGCATCTGCAAAAGATCGGCCATGGTTTTCCGCTTGAAGCTTTTAACCCAAGCGCAAACTATCGAAAACGCTTCAACCTCATGACCAGCGAGGCGGATCCAGCCGCGTATGTTCGCCAGGCAATCGAAGCCCAGACCCGGAATGGTGTGATGGGCACGAAATTCCACCGCAGCCAGTTTAAGAATTTTCAAAGGATCGCTAGAAAATTACTCGCGTTTTCCGAACTGACGTTCACCGATGGCGAAGTGACCGAGATCTTCTTCCCGAACGCCAGATATATCTTCCTGCAGCGCAAGCAGAAGGTCAGACAGGCGATTTCATTGTCCAAGGCGCTGCAGACCGGCATTTGGAACGAAACAGCCGACCAGGACCAGGATTACAAGAAATTTGTGCTACCCGCGCTTTACGATCGAGACCATATCGAGTGCTGTTTCGACATGCTGCTGGCAGATGATTTTGCCTGGCAGAGTTTCCTGGAAACGAACGGTTTCAAATATCTGCAGCTCTGGTTCGATGATCTTGTGAAGAATTACGAAGATAAGATCGATGAGGTCTATTCCTACCTGGGCGTAAAAAGCGCGGAGAAGATCGCGCCCTTGCTGAGGCAGCAATCCAACAAGGAATCTCTCGAATGGGAGGAGCGATTCCGCGAGGAAACCCCCTGGACCAAGGACGAGGAGTATCAAGACGCCGCAGCCAGGAACGACCTGGATGCGCTATGGGCGTTCCGCAGCCATCAAATTGTGCGGATTAAGGAAAACAAGCGCTGGAAGGCGATGCCGGCCAACCGGTATAAATCCGTGCGGAGTCTATGGTTCAGAATCCAAAGGAAATTCAGGGAAGTATTCTTAAAAAATCCGGGGAAATGATTCGTTCGTTTTACCTGGAGAGTTGAGCGATGTGATTCAGTTTACGTATTAGACAATGAAAACTAATTACGTATGTTTTCCTCGGTAGTGTAATCAAAAAGAAAAGAAGCAATTTGGTTCGGTAATATTTCTTACAGGTTATTCAGAAATCAACTGTAAGAAGGTACAATGGTTTAAAGTTGTCATAGTAACTGTTACTCTATTTGCCAACAACCATTATCATATCGCTACCTGCAAGATAAGATAGCCGGATCCAAAAACATAAGGTGTTTTATGACTAATATTCATGATAAAGAGTTATCCAAGTTTTCAGAAGATGCGATTAGAGATTTTGTAAGCTCTGAACGCCTGGCTTATCAAAAAATTGATTTCCCCTTTGGAATATCCACAAATGGTCCGGACAGACGCGAAATGATGGATCAAATTTTTTATCAAGATATGACTGGGAAATCATTAATTGATATTGGGTCATATTTAGGTGCTTTTTGCATTGAGTCAATCAAAAGAGGAGCTTCAAGGGTGGTTGGAGTTGAGCTTGATGTAGAAAGAATTCGACAGGCTAAAAGAATTGCTGAATTACTCAATGTTTCACCTGAGTATTTACGCATAGACATAGAAGAAAAAGGAATACAGGAAAGGTTTGATTTAACCTTGGCCCTTAATGTTCTACATCACTTGCAGGATCCAATCGGAACCTTGGAGTATCTCTCGCGGATAACTAAAGAAAGAATCGTGATTGAAGCTGCTTCGCTCGGTTCACACGACAGTAGGAAAAACTCGATACGCAAGATTGTGTCATTGTTCTTAAGTAAGTTTCCAATAATTTTTTTAAGTTCGGTTCTCAATCAAAGGTATTTATTTACTGAACAGAGCTTGCGTAGAATCCTGGAAATATACATGAAGAAGTTTTATTCAGTCACGACAATCAAATCGGATTTTAAAGATCGATACATTATTATCGGTGATAAATTGAAAATTGATCGAACCATAATGGTCAGCGGCACGACAAGCGCAGGTAAATCAACGTTTTGTAAAGAGGTGCTGGACAACAAATATCCAGAGGTATTTGGTAGGATTGAGAACAATGCGATTCCGTTGGTAAGTCCCCAGATGATTAAATCGCGAACGATTAGCGATTGCTTCCCCCAAAAAAATAATGACCTCGTAATTTATCATTATGATATTGTTTTTCCGCAAAGAAACAAATTACATTCTTTTAATCGAGATCATTGCAATGATATTCTTGAATGCACAAACGAGCTTGATATTGTCATTCTTGCACCATCAAAGGATACATTGATTCAGCAAATTACAGATCATGAAATTTCCGGAAGACCAGATACAAAAACCAAATGGCATCATGCCCTTCGAGACAAATATTCCAAAGAGAACTGGCTTTATGATCTATATTCAGATTGGTTGTTTTATTGTGAAGGAATTGCAGTAGCCACGAGGAGATATCATCTATTTTATGAAAAGGGTGCCAAACGTGAATTGATGCCAGATATTAGTATTTTGGAGATTAAGAAAATAATTTCTGCCTTGTATAAGAATTAATAATTAGCATGTACAGATTTTTTTGATCTCTGCTGAGCATGGAGATATTATCGTTTCATGCCATTACTCGCTGTTATGCCTCTACGAACCTATCATTCGACGATTAAAGAATCAGCATTCGAAAACCTGCCGGACTGGCATCCCTGGAAGGATCTTCGCCAGAGTCATGCAGCCAGGGCTGACCTGGACGCATCATGGGCGTTCCCGGATAAAGGAACAAGCGCTGGAAGGCGATGCCAGTCAACCGGAATAAATCTGCGTAGAGAATTTGGTTCAGGTTCGAGAGAATATTTCGGGAAGCTCTTATAAGAATATCAGTGGAGTGACTCGTTCATTTCACGACCCGATTTTGATGAGTCTTACAGTTCAGGGGGGCATGAAAATATTTGGGAAGTCGACTACTTCCAACCGAAATCAATACCCAGTAGTTTATATAAAGCTTGGTTTTTCGGGCGAAAATAATCATTCAGGTAAGCAATGATCTCCGGACTGACCGTTTCTTTGTTCTTGGCGACGAACTTGGGCGACAGGTCTTCTATCTGAATGTTGTTTTTTACGCCGATATAATCATAGATACGGTTCAGGCATCCCTGGGTGTTGCTGAAGAAATCTTCGCTTGAGAGGATCAGGAGTTGCTCACGGGGAAAGATTTGGAAATATCGTTCCAATTGGTCCGCATACAGTCCACGCATTTTGTAGGAGAAGTCACGCAAATCCTTGTTGAAGTAATCTTTTGAATTCAAGATGGGTTCCAGCCTCTTCTCTTCCTGTTGGAAAGCCTCCATCATGGGCAGTGTTTCCACCCCGGTGCGTTTCTTGTGGAAATAATGTGAGATCGCTCTCTGGGTGGGGTTGCGCAGCAGAACGATCATTTTTACGTCCGCCAGGGTTTCGTGGATCCTTCCGGGGACCAGAGGGTGGAAAATATAGCTGGGAGTTGCTTCAAAGGTCAGTTTGCCGCTTTTCAGCACTGAAGCATAAGGAAAATGGGACGTGTAAAACTGTGTCCCCTTTTGGTAATCGTCCGTCCCGCCCAGGCGCCCGCCATCGAAGTAATGGACTTCCTTGGCCATGGATGGAACGATCTGGGGATGCTGGCTTAGGTAGTAGAACAGGCTGGTCGTCCCCGACTTCATGGCGCCCAGGATGATGAAATCCGGTTTGCTGCGGTACTTCCATGTCAATAATCGGTATTCCTGGTTGATCATTTTCCCCGAGCGCTGAACCAGGTAGGTGATTTTTTTGGTGATTTTTGACATTGTGAGTTTGTCTTGCATCTCTTTCCTTAATCCCAGAAGTGCAAACGGGAAGGAGTAATGGTTTTATCTGACAGGCATGTAATTATAGCGCTTTATCCTGCCTAATGAGATTTCAAGTCTAGAACTGGGCATAAATGAAACTATCCAAAGTGTAAACGCCGAAGTATCCAAAAATAATGACCGAAAAGATCAAAGCCAGGTAGACCAGCCATCTGAAGATCAGCGGTTGGCTGTTCAATTGGTGGATCAGGTCACGTTTTTGTCCAAAAATCTCAAACATAATGAGGATCAAAAGTCCTGAAGCCAGGATGAGCATATCAGGCTGTCCCAAACCGATGGCTGAGAGATCCCAGCCGCCAGCCTTGGCAAACCCATCGAGGGAGAAAATGGATTTGATGATCGTAGATGCGACATGTATGTTCTTCGCTCTGAAAAAAATCCAGGTGAAGGTGACCAGCAGGAATGTGCCGGTGATTTGGAATAACCGGTGCCCCAGGTTTGCCCGGTTGATCGAGAACCTTTTGACCAAACGGTTGCGAAGGTTTTGGGTGGCAGCTTCGATCACCTGGTACAGTCCATGCAGCAGCCCCCAGATGACAAACGTATAGTTGGCGCCATGCCAGACACCGCTTATCAGGAAGACGATCATGATGTTGATGTACTAGTAAAATTTCGAGCGTTTGCGGCGGGTTGCGAAAGTCAGCGGAGTGAAGATTTAATCGCGCAGCCAATTGGTCAATGAGATGTGCCATCTTCGCCAAAAATCGGTGACGCTGGTCGCGAAATAGGGAGTTTTAAAGTTCTCAACCAGATCGATTCCCAGGATCCTTGCTGCGCCAATGGCAATATCGCAGTACGCTGAAAAATCAATGTAGATTTGGAAACTGTAAGCCAAAACGGCCAGAATGATGGCGGGGCTGGAAAAATCGCCTGGCGAACGGTAGACAGTATCGACAATCACTCCCAGCCGATCGGCGATGATCAATTTTTTGAAGAATCCCCAGCCAATGCGCACCAAACCATCCAAAAGACGTTGATATTCAAAGGGTTTGGGATTGTAAATCTGCGGCAGCAAGTTTCCACCGCGTTCGATGGGGCCGGATATCAACTTGGGAAAGAAGGCCAGATAAAGCGCAAACCTCCCCGGGTTCTTCTCGGGCTCGACTACGTCGTTGAAAGTATCGAATAAATAACTTATCGCCTGGAAGGTATAGAATGAAACCCCGATGGGCAGCAGAATTTTGTAAATAGGGATCGCGATCGATTGGCCGAGTACAGATACAACATCTTTCGCAACATCAAGTGAAAAATTGAGATATTTCGTGACAAAAAGAGGTGCCACACTCAATGCGATACCGAGGATCAGATAGAGTTTCTTCTTTTTTCCTGTCGTTTTGTTTATTGATCAATAACCCGGCCAGATATGTGACTGCCGTGACCCCCAACAATACAAGAGCATTCTTAGGACTGGCATAAATACAGAATGCATAACTGGCAAAAAGCAGCCAGATCCAGCGAAATCGACGCGGGAAAATGAAATTGATGACAAATACCAGAAATAAAAAGACAAGGAATAGGAGAGTGGAAAGCTGCATGTAATTATCCAAAGGAAAAAGTGACAGGTTGGATCGACCAGGACTCGTCATTTTTCAATTTAATTAAATCTCAGTCGTTCTTTGCTGT
>CAYWCH010000090.1:0-913 GCA_964456715.1 uncultured Anaerolinea sp.
GACCACCTCAGCACCGGTACACCGGAACCTGATGGAGTTGCTGATTCTCATCCAAACCCTACGGCTTGATTCAGCAGCGCGTATCACGGCGGTGGTTCCTTATCTGTGCTACGCTCGTTCAGACAAGAAAGACCAGCCACGAATCCCCATCACCGCCCGCCTGGTCTGCGACATGATCGAAGTGGCCGGCGCTGACCGTTATATGACACTCGACCTGCACGCCGGACAGATCCAGGGCTTCTTCTCGATCGCCGGCGATGTCCTCACCGCGTATTACATCCTGGTCGATTATCTCAAAAGCAAGCGGAAAGCGATGAAAGATCCGGTGGTGGTCACGGCAGACCTGGGATTCGCCAAGAAAGCGCGCAATTATGCCGTCTCACTTGATGCACCGCTGGCATTCATCGAAAAACGCCGAATCAGTAATGACTCAAAAGCGCAAGCTCTCTCTCTTATCGGAGACGTCAAGGATCGCGATGCGATCATCGTTGACGACGAAGTGGATACGGGCGGGTCGATGGCACAGGCGATCAAATTACTTGGGAACTGCGGCGCACGAAAAATTTTCGTCGTTTTCGTGCATCCGGTTTTCTCAGCCAATGCTCCAGAGAATCTGGCGGCTTTACCGGTGACTGAATTCATCACAACAGATACCATCCCGGTTTCTCCTGAGAAGCTGGCCAAATTTGGCGGAAGATTGACTGTTCTCTCAGTGGCACCGTTGATCGGCGAGGTGATCCAACGTGCGAATGAAGGACGAAGCGTCGGTGAACTTTTCAATGGTCGGAAACGCAATAATAATCTGCATCGGTTTAAATTTTATTTTCGGAACAAAATTAAAAACTGCAAATATGCTCCCCGCAATATTCGTCCCAATACTGTACAACCTGCTTATTATGGTTGAAATATTGTA
>CAYWCH010000090.1:923-9289 GCA_964456715.1 uncultured Anaerolinea sp.
AATGAATAATCAGGCGGCGGGGTGATCACCCCGCCGTTTTCTTATGCCAGAATTACCTGAAGTCGAAACCATCGTCAGATCACTGCGCAACCCGGTCGCCCTGCCAACCATCCAAGGTGAGGGGATGGCTGAACGCCCGGGCGTGGTGGGAAAGCACATCACCCATGCCGAAGTGCTCTGGTCAAGAACGGTGGCGCAGCCCCCGGTAGATCAATTCGACAAGCAAATAATCAACCAGACGATCCGGTCGGCATCAAGGCGCGGGAAATATATCCTACTTGAGCTGGATTCATACACGCTGATGATCCATTTACGCATGAGCGGTGACCTGCGTGTTGAGAATGCGGATGCCCAGGTGAAACCCCATGACCGGCTGTTGATAACATTCGCCGATGGTATGAGACTGGCTTTCAACGATACGCGCAAATTTGGCAGGGTCTGGCTGATGAGCGATGTAAACACGATCCTTGGCAATCTGGGACCTGAGCCGTTCGACACGGCCTTGACCGGGCAGACATTGTACACGAGGCTGCATCACTCCACCCGAAAGATCAAGACAGTTTTGTTGGATCAGACTGTTGTTGCCGGTATCGGGAATATTTATTCAGACGAAGCCCTGCATCGCGCGGGAATCCATCCCGAAACACCGGCAAACCAGATCGACGCAGCACAGGCGGGGAGGTTGCTCGAGGCCATCCGTGAGACCCTGGCAGAGGGGATCGCGCGGAATGGCGCCAGCATCGATTGGGTTTACCGTGGTGGAGATTTTCAGAACCACTTTCGGGTGTATCAGCGCACCGGCGAGCCCTGTCCGGTTTGTGGAACGAAGATCGAGCGTAAAGTCGTCAATCAGCGCAGCAGTCATTTTTGTCCGGTCTGCCAGCCATTGGAAAGTAACCGAAGAGTTGAATGATTTCCTTGAATTTGGAAAATTAACCGCAAAAGTATTTGTTACTTGTTATATAATTGTTCGTATATCGATCCATTATTCAGAAAATGAGGTTGGCCATGCTGTCCTCCGTTTCAAATCCCATTATTGCTATCCTGGCTTTAGTAGTCGGGCTTTTGATCGGCCTTCTGGTCTCGAGTTTATTCAATCGAGAACCGAAATCATCCACTGATAACCCCCTGCCAGACAAGTTGGCAAGTGAAGGATACAGCGAAAGCGCCCGTATCTTCTCTTCCCCGGCAAATAAAAAGGTTGTATTGTTCATGGATGGAGATTATTACGAAAATTTCTCACTGCTCACCCCTGAACAGAAACGCCGAGCGCAGCATATGATCGAAGGCGTCAATGATTGGTCCAATATCCTGCCGAAATCCGCGCCAGCGCTGCCCGCTCAACCTGCGGATACAGTTCCGGTAGAAAAGAAGGCTCAACCGCCAGTTTCAGCTTCGATGCCTCCCATCCCGGCAAAAAATACTCCGGGCGATCCTTTGAGCGGGTTGATCACTGAATTAGCCCCCGAAAAGGAAACCCTTGAAGATCTGGGGATCGAAATTCCGAAGGTGGTTGAACCCATTCCGGCGGTGGTCAGTTTCAACCTGGGCGCACCCAAGAAAGAGAAAGAAAAACCGAAGACAATTGTTGATCAGATCAACGATGCGTTGGACCATTTGGTGGCCGGAACCGAAAATGCCAACAAGGGGATCAGATTGGAAGACAATGGACACCAGGGTGTTACAGTCTGGGTGGGATTGACCCGTTATGAAGGTGTTGACGCCGTGACCGATCCGGAGATCCAACAATTGATCAAAGACGCCGTGGCAAAATGGGAAGAATCGATTTCCTGATCTCAAACAAACACAAAAGAAATGCGCGCTTGAACTCAGGCGCGCATTTTTATAGATAATCGCGGAGCTGCCGCGAGCGGCGTGGATGACGCAGGCGGCGCAATGCTTTGCTCTCGATCTGGCGGATGCGCTCGCGGGTGAGACCGAACTTCTCGCCGACCTCTTCGAGTGTATAGTTGTGACCGTTTTCGAGACCGAAGCGCAACCGCAGGATGCGGGCTTCACGAGGCGGAAGTGTATCGAGCACTTCTTCGATCTTTTCTCGCAGCAGTTTGTTATAAGCGCTTTGGATGGGGGTTGGGGTGGTCTGGTCTTCTACAAATTGGCCCAGTTCCGAGTCTTCTTCGTCATCGTTGATCGGACTTTCCAGCGAAAGCGGCAGCCACGAAACTTTCATCATCCATTCCACTTTATTGATGGGTACAGAAAGCTTTTCTGCCAATTCTTCATTGGTGGGGACCCTGCCCAGGGATTGTTCCATCTCGTGAGTCAGTTTGTACAACTGCCGGATTCGATCCACCATATGCACCGGGACACGGATGGTGCGTCCCTGGTCGGCAATAGAGCGGGTGATCGTCTGCCTGATCCACCAGGTGGCATAGGTGGAAAAGCGGAAACCGCGGTGATAATCAAATTTCTCGACGGCTTTCATCAACCCCAGGTTGCCTTCCTGGATCAGATCAAGGAAAGGCACTCCGCGACCCATGTAGCGTTTGGCCACGCTGACCACCAAACGGGTGTTGGCTTTAATGAGGTGCTCACGGGCTGTAATGCCTTCGTCAATACTTGTGAGTAATTTCTGCTTTTGTTCTGAAGAGAGATTTCCGTTGCCGGCTTCAAGGGCTCGTTTGCTGCTGCGGCCGTCCTCGATCCGCTTGGCAATATCTATCTCTTCGCTAACTTTCAACAAGGGGACACGAGACATTTCCTTGAGATATAGGCCGATGGTATCGTCGCTGGAGATGTTTTCAAGGTTGGAAAGAGGGTCAAATCCATCGCCTACCAGGGGAGAATCGGAGTCGATGAGATCCAGGTCGGAGTCGTTATCGAGAATTTCAACACCGCGCCGCCGCAATGCAACAACCACCGCTTCGATGTGTTCAGCATCCTTGGAAATATCCGGATAGAACTCCATCAGATCTTCGGTGGTGAGAAAACCTTGCACGTCTGCTTTTTCAAGCAACATGCTCAAGATTTCGGTGTTGCGTTTGCGCCTCCCTGGATCCGCCATGTGCGAATCTCCTCCTTTCCTGAGAGCGTTGAATTGATCGTTACAGCTTCCCTTCAGACAAAGATCCGGTTATTCGATCTCTATCTGTGCCTGGTGTTCGCAGGCCCCCAGATTGAGGTTTTCTCCACAAATGGTGCACAATCCTTTGCAATCCGGTTTGCACAAAGGTTTGATGGGGTATTCCAACACCAGATATTCACGAACGACCGGGCCGAGATCGATATTTCCATCATCCGGTACGAATAATCCAGATTCGGTAAAATCATATGTTTTATAGGCATACATTTCTGCGAAATCAATATTCAGAGATTGCTCGAAAGGTTCAAGACAGCGGACACATTCCAACGGGATCGTTGCTTTAAATTTTCCTTCAACCATGAGCCCTTGCGGCGTACGGGAAATGTGCACGGCACCGCTAAAACTAGTGACGACCAGATCGGGTGGAAACGTGAGCTCTGGAAAATCGAAATGAATATCGCGATAGGTGCCAATCGGTTCATTGTGCAAAAAACCGACGTTTATTTTGAGGGGAAATCGTTGACTGGCCAAATTCATTTATCGGTAACAGAGATATAATTCCAACGATGAAATTATAACACTCTGGATATTTGAAGTCAACTTTATATCATTTTTATGAGAAAAATACATTAAATTATGAAAATTCTGGTCGCAACAACCAATAAAGGAAAACAAACTGAACTGACCGCCCTGCTTGCCAATCTTCCGTTTGAAATCGTTACTCCGGCTGATCTCAAGCTGGATATAGAGGTCGAAGAAACCGGCGAGACGTACAACGAGAATGCCATCTTGAAGGCCGAAACGTTGAGCAGGGCAAGCGGGTTGATAACACTGGCAGATGATACCGGTCTGGAGGTCGATGCCCTGGACGGCAAACCGGGACTGCATTCGGCGCGGTACGTGGCCGGCCCGGGTGCCAGCGATGTGGCCCGGCGCGCCAAGTTGCTCGGTGAACTCGCATCCAAACCGAGGCCATGGACAGCCCATTTCCATTGCTCGGTGGCAGTGGCGGCTCCCAGATCGGAAACGAGGGTATTCGAGGGTAACGCCTACGGGCAGATCCAGACCGAGGAACGTGGAGAATTCGGTTTTGGCTACGATTGCCTGATGGTGCTGGATGGTGTTGGCAGGACACTGGCTGAGATGCAGATGGATGAAAAGAACCGCTACAGTCACCGCGCCCTGGCGGTCAAGGCAGCGATCCCTTACTTGATCGAGCTGGCCGGGAATAAATAACCGCGAATTAGGCGAATTTTTGCAAATAAGCCTTGCTATTTTTTTGAATCTGGAGGGGGTTCTTTCCCGAGAGCCTGCGCTTGCGCTTTACGCCAGCGCGACACACGATCGGATACGGATTTCTCATACCCCTGATCCGAAGGCTGGTAGAACTCGTGACCAAGCAGGGTGGTGGGCAGGTACTGCTGTGGGGTGAAGTGATCAGCGAAGAGGTGGGGATACTGATAACCCTTGCCGTGACCGAAACCTTTGGCGTCGCGACTGGCATCCATCAGGTGTGTGGGGACAGCGCCGGCGCCGTTCTTCTCTATCTCTTCGCGAACGGCGAAGAAAGCACCTGCCGAATTGGATTTCGGTGCGGTAGCCAGGTAGAGTGTGGCTTCAACGATGGGGTAAATACCTTCTGGCATGCCGATATATTCGTAGGCATACGCGGCGGCTGCGACCACCTGGATGCCCTGCGGGTCGGCCAGGCCGATATCTTCGCCCGAGAGGACGATGAGGCGGCGCAGGATGAAGCGGGGATCCTCGCCGGCCAGGATCATCTTGGCCAGCCAGTAAAGCGCGGCATCGGGGTCCGAACCGCGCACGGATTTGATGAACGCGGAAATCGTATCATAATGTGCGTCACCCATACGGTCGTAGAGCAGGGCGCGGCGCTGGATCGATTCCTGGGCAATATCGAGGGTGACATGGATGGTACCATCCGGGTCCGGTATGGTGGATTCAACCGCCAGTTCGACGGCGTTCAGCAGGTTGCGCGCGTCCCCTCCGGCGACTGTGGCCAGGTGGGTGCGGGCGTCATCATCCATGATCACTTTCTTGTTGCCGTAACCAACTTCTGGGTCGGAGAGAGCCCTGTCCAGGATGGTGAGCATGTGAGTTTCGTTGAGCGATTCGAGCAGAAAGATGCGCGAGCGTGACACCAGCGCGGGAATGACGTCGAAATAGGGGTTCTCGGTGGTGGCACCAATGAGGGTGACCATGCCGCTTTCCACGTGAGGCAACAAGGCGTCCTGCTGCGCTTTGTTCCAGCGGTGTACCTCATCCACGAACAGGATGGTGCGGCGTTTGTATAGTTTGCGGCGTTCGGTGGCTTCTGCGATGACGCGGCGCAGTTCGGCCACACCGGCCAACACCGCGGAGATGCTCTCAAAATGAGCCTGGGTATGGACTGCGATGAGTCGGGCCAGGGTAGTCTTGCCCGTCCCCGGAGGTCCGGTGAAGATAATGGAAGAGAACAACCGGTCGGCAGTGATGGCGCGGCGTAGCAGTTTTCCCTCACCGATGATGTGTTCCTGGCCAACGAAATCATCCAACGATTTTGGCCGCAAACGCGCGGCCAGGGGAGCCTCGCGGTTCAGGTCTTCCTGCATGGCGTGTTCGAAAAGGTCCATAGGAAGATTGTAGCATATTCCCTTGATTTAGAACATATTTCCGATATAATTAACATAATCCTATCATGGCAGGTGACATATGTTTAATCAAGAATTCATCTCTTTCCTCATTCGCGCCAAGCAAGCCACTTATGCTTCTGGCAGAGCACCAGACGCGTCCTCGCTCCCCAATTCACACGATCTTCATTATATAGAAGGAGAGTACACTTATATAGACACTTACCTGGGAGGTTTCCACTTCGCCGGTGAAGAGGCCGTGTGGCTTCAAGCCAAACCCGTCTGGGGAATGAATTACTATGGAAAAATGCTGGTCGAAACCATCCCGGATGGATTTGGTGAGTTCTTGAAAGAAGCTTTGTTGCACGTTCCCGCTGATCGCCCTTATCGAGGGCCAGTCGATTACACGGCAGGTGATTTTGTTTACCGCTGCAAAGTGGAAGGTGAGATGGAACGTTTTATCGGTGAGGAAGAGATACTTCTCAACGGCAAACGGGTCTACTGGCTGGCTTTTCACGGCGGAGAGATCCGCGACTAAACAAAGGATGACAATGAGTCAACTGCCACTTTATCAGGTCGATTCATTTACAGACCAACCCTTCAAAGGAAACCCGGCGGGGGTTTGTCTGCTGGATGGACCCAGACCCAATGAATGGATGCGGTCGCTGGCAGCCGAGATGGCCCTTTCAGAGACAGCTTTCGTGATCAGGACGGGTGATGATTTCACCCTGCGCTGGTTTACACCAACCATCGAGATTGACCTGTGCGGCCACGCCACCCTGGCTTCGGCTCACATCCTCTGGCAGAATGGCATCGTGTCTGAAGCGGAACCGATCCGTTTCCACACCCGTTCAGGGTTGCTGACCATCACCCGCAGCCGTGATTGGATCGAGATGGATTTCCCGGCACGTAGTTATCGGCCCGTGGCCGAAAATGAAGGGGTGATCGATTCGGTCGGAGCCGTCCCTGATGAGGTCTATCAAAGCGGCGAAAACCTGTTGTTCGTCTACGAATCCGAAAAGACCATACGGAAAATGTCTCCCAATTTCAGCGCGCTAGGTAGTTATGATTACCACGGCGTCATTGTCACCAGCCCGGCGGATTCGCCTCAGTTCGATTTTGTCTCCCGCTTTTTTGCTCCCTCCATCGGGATTAATGAAGACCCGGTCACCGGGTCCAGCCATTGCACGCTCACACTGTACTGGTCGGAGCGACTTCGAAAAACGAACATGAATGCTCTCCAGGTTTCACGCCGCGGCGGCGTTTTGAAGGTACGGATGAGCGGAGAGCGGGTCTATATCAGCGGGCAGGCTGTGACTGTGTTTGCTACATCCATCAGGGGGTGATAAATGGGCGATAATTCTTTTGATTTGGTGGTGGTTGGTAATGTTGGCATAGATACCAATATTTTCCTCTACACGGAGGATATCGATTTTTCCGTCGAAGCCAATTTTTCTCAAAACTTCGATTATATCGGTCAAGCGGGGGGATATGCCAGCCGGGGATACGCTGCGATGGGGATTAGAACAGCATTCATCGGCCATGTGGGAGATGATTTCGAAGGTCAGTACATCCGCAGTGTGTTGGCGCACGATGATATTGATACGTCTGGTTTGTTCATCGATCCTACGGGGACCAGCCGCAGCGTGAACCTGATGTATCGGGACGGTCGACGAAAGAATTTTTATGACGGGCGCGGCCACATGGGACTACACGCGCCGCAAGACGTCAGCCGAAGAATACTCGAAGGTGCGCGATTGGCTCACTTTAATATTCCCAACTGGGCCCGTGAATTGCTGCCCGTTGCCAGGGAGTGCGGCGCGAAGATAGCGGTTGATCTGCAGGATGTGCGCGATCTGAACGACCCGTACCGCAGGGATTTCATCGATTTCGCCGATTACTTGTTTTTTTCGGCAGCAAATCACAGCGATCCCCGTGGAATGATCGCGGAGTTGTTGGCCAGGAACAGCAAGCAGATTGTTGTTTCGGGGATGGGTTCTGAAGGTTGCATGCTGGGCAGTTCCGCTGGTATTCATCACTTCCCGGCATTGAAAATGGATCTGCCGGTGATTGATACCAACGGCGCAGGCGATTCACTGGCGGTTGGTTTCCTTACATCTTATGTGATGGATCGCTGCTCGCTTGAAGAAGCAATTTTTCGAGGTCAGATCGCAGCCAGACATTGCTGCGCGCAAAAAGCAAGCACCGATCACCTGATGGATCGTCAAAAGTTACATGAGTATCTTTCTACGGTTCGAATGGCATGAGGAAACATGAGCATTGCTGAGAAGGTGGAAAATGCTGTCCACATGGATGGTAAAACCAAGAAACCTTCTGATTAATCAAAGATAGAACACTTTATCCTTGACGTTTTTCCCGGCTTTTGATATAAACTAACGGCTTGCTTGGATGGCTTTTGACAGCAGGTTTCATAAGACCTTGCCTTCGCAGGTTTGCTTTGGTATAATTTCGAACGCTATTTTGCAACTTAACAATCCAGTGCCGACATAGCTCAATTGGCTGAGCAGCCGCCTTGTAAGCGGCAGGTTATGGGTTCGATTCCCATTGTCGGCTCAGTTACAGGCTGGTGAGTGAGTTCATCCGATGATGATCTCACTTGCGAACCGGTAACGGCTCGAGTTTGGACGGTTACCCAAGTGGCCAACGGGGTCTGACTGTAAATCAGATGGCGA
>CAYWCH010000091.1:0-8973 GCA_964456715.1 uncultured Anaerolinea sp.
CGGAAGACATCCTGGCCGAGTCACGGGCGCTGGCGGCACAGGGGATCAAAGAGATCACGCTGCTGGGGCAGATCGTGGACCGTTACGGCAAAGACGAGCCCGGTTACCCGACCCTGGCGCAATTACTGGAAAGAATGAACGATATCGAGGGTCTGGAGCGCATCCGCTTTTTGACCTCGCACCCCAATTGGTTCACCGACGAGCTGCTGGAAGCCGTGGCCACCCTGCCCAAGGTGATGCCGCATATCGAGATCCCCAACCAGGCTGGCGATGACACCGTGCTGGCCAACATGCGGCGCGGCTACACCGCCGACCAGTACCGCCAACTAGTGCATAAGATCCGCGACCGCATTCCGGGGGTATCCATCGCGACCGATATCATTGTCGGTTTCCCCGGTGAGACCGATGAGCAATTCCAAAACACCTACGACCTGCTGGCTGAGTTGAAGCTGGACATGGTGCACCTGGCGCGTTATTCACCGCGCAAAGGCACCGTCAGCCAGCGGACAATGGAAGACGACGTGACCAGCGCCGAGAAATGGCGCCGGTTCCGGGCCATCGAAAAACTGGAGCAGGACGTGGTAACCGGCATCCATGCCGCCTACCTGGACCGCACCGTACCGATCCTCTTCGAAGAGAAGGAGCGGGTGCGCAAACGTTGGAAGGGACGCACGCCCACCAACAAGCTGGTGTTCGTGGAATCTGATGAAGACCTGCGCGGACAGATACTGCCGGTGCACATCACCTGGACCGGGCCCTGGTCAATGATCGGCGAACTCGTCAAAGGATAGGGCAATGAAAAAAACGTCAATCGTGCTGCTCTCCGTTGTGCTCATTGTGGCGTTGGTGGCCGGTTATTTTCTCTTTCTCGACCCGGCGCGAGCCAGGAACCGCAACGTGATGGTGATGGATTTCATCCGGCATCCCAATCAAAACCAGGAGTGGAAAACAGCGGCAAAGTCGCAGTGCGGCAGTGCACCCTTCCTGTTCCCGACGGATGGCTATATCGGCTACCTGTGGGACGACACGTTCAAAGTGGGACATCGCCACCAGGGCATCGATATCTTTGCGGGGACAGACGCGGGGGTCACACCGGTTTATGCTGTGTACGACGGTTACCTATCCCGTGAAAGCGACTGGAAGTCGAGCGTGATCATCCGCATCCCGTCTGATCCGCTGCACCCGGGGCAGCAGATCTGGACGTATTACACGCACATGGCCGACCAGGACGGCAACAGTTACATCTCCGCGCAGTTCCCGGCCGGGAGCAGTGAGGTCTTTGTCAAGGCGGGGACGTTTTTGGGCTTCGTGGGGAATTATTCAGGCACGCCGGGCAGCCCTACCGGGGTGCATCTGCATTTTTCGATCGTGCAGAGTTACAGCGACGGCAGTTTCAAGAATGAGCTGGAGATCAAGAACACCGTCGATCCGTCGGAATATTTCGGGATTATATTGAACGCGAAAGAGAATCCGGAGATGCCGCTGAAGTGTAAAGAATAAGTTTTCCACGAATTACCCGGATTTCTCTACTTGATAAATCCATTCACCATAATGAATTAGTATTTTATTTCCGTAGGGGCGTATTGCAATACGCCCCTACGGCCGGATTATTCACTCTGTGGGGTTATGCTATACTAATTTCACCATGGCCAACCCAAAATACACTCTCCATTGCCCGGAATGCGGGGACACCTTTGACCCGGCGCAGGTGCAGACCTTCTGCCCCAAATGCGCTTCACCGATCCTGACGGAATATGATCTCGATCTGGCCCACCGCACGCTGACCAAAGCGTCACTCGCTTCGCGGCAGCGCGGATTGTGGCGCTGGCACGAATTGCTGCCGGTGATCGACGAAAAATTCCGCTTTACGCTCGGCGAGGGGGATACCCCCGTGCTGCGGGTGTACCGGCTCGGCGCTGAACTTGGATTGCGCAACCTGTTCGTCAAGGATGAATCGGGCAACGCCACGGGTTCGTTCAAGGCGCGCGGGCTGGCCGCGGCGGTCTCGAAGGCCGTAGAATTGGGTGTGCGCGAGTTCGTCATCCCCACGGCGGGGAACGCCGGATCCGCACTGGCGGCTTACGGGGCACGTTCGGGCACCAAGGCGCACGTCTACATGCCTGTGGACACTCCCAAGCCCATCCAGAACGAAGTGAAGATGTACGGCGCGGACCTGCACCTGGTGAACGGGCTGATCAGCGACGCTGCCAAAGAAGCCGCCGCGGAAGCCAAAACACACGGCTGGTTCGACGTATCGACCTTCAAGGAACCTTTCAGGGTGGAAGGCAAGAAGACGATGGGCTTTGAAGTGGCTGAAGCCTTCGGTTGGGAGCTTCCCGACGTGATCATTTATCCCACCGGTGGGGGCACCGGCCTGGTGGGGATGTGGAAGGCCTTCCAGGAACTGGAAGACATGGGCTGGATCGGCCCGAAGCGCCCGCGCATGGTGTCGGTGCAATCGACAGGCTGCGCGCCGGTGGTGCGGGCGTTCAGCGAGAACAGGGAGCGCACTGAACCCTGGCAGAACGCCGAGACGATTGCCTACGGGCTGCGCGTACCGAACGCCTTTGCTGATCGGCTGATCCTGCGCGCGCTGCGAGAGAGCGGCGGCACGGCGGTCAGCGTGAGCGATGAAACGATTCTTGACGCGCAGAGCCGACTGGGCAGGTTGGAAGGCATCTTCGCGGCTCCCGAAGGGGCAGCCACGGTGGCGGCAGCCGAAGAACTTTATAGAAGGAAGTTAATCGAACCGGTTGAAAAAGTTGTATTATTCAATACAGGAACCGGGTTAAAATATATTCAATAAACTGACATGACCAATTACGCGAACACCTCATTTGAGATCTTGCTCAAGATCAGCCAGGAACTGGCCGGTTCTCTTGATTTGCATACGGTCTTAAAGCGGGTGCTCACGCTTTCGACCACCAACATTGGCGCGGAAAGTGCCAGCCTGGTGGTGCTCGATGGAGCCGGCTGCGCGGCAGATGCGGCGATCATCCACAATGGCAAATTGATCGAGTCTACAGCCGAACAAATGCAGGAAGTGATCAACTCCGGGTTGGCGGGATGGGTGATGCGCAACTTGCAGCCGGCGCTGGTGAACGACACCCTGCAGGACGAACGCTGGCTGGCACGCCCGGTCACCGATAAAGGTACACCGGCTGGAAAATCAGCCCTGTGTGTGCCCTTGAAAGCGCGCGACAGCTTGGTGGGTGTGCTCACCATCGTCAACTCGCAGACCAATTACTTCACAGATGAGCACCTGGCACTGCAGCAGGCCATCGCCGATATGGCAGGGATTGCCATCCATAACGCGCGGCTCTACGAGGAGATCGAGAACGCCCGCAAACGTTATTACGATCTTTTTGAAGACAGCGTCGATCCAATCCTGGTGACCGACTTGAAAGGCAATATCCTGGAGGCCAACCGGCAGGCGCTGGTGGTGTCGGGATACGCGCTCGATGAACTGAAACACTGCACCATCCGCGATCTGCACCTGCTGCCCGAAGAAAAGACCGGCATCCATTATGAGTTAATTCCCCTGGACGGGTCGCTGACCTACGAGTCGGACCTGGTACAGAGGAACCGCGAACTGGCGCCCATCGAGGTGCACGTGTCGCAGATCAAGGTGCTGGGCAGCGCGTGCATCCAGTGGATCTTCCGTGATTTGAAGGAACGCAAGGCGCTCGACAAACTGCGTGAAGACCTTTCGGCGATGATCTATCATGATTTGCGCGCTCCGCTGGCCAACATCATCTCCAGCCTCGAGATCATGTCCACCATGCTTACTTCGGATACCCCTTCCTCGGTGGCCTCGCTGTTCGAGATCGCCGACCGCTCCACCGAGCGCATGCAGCGTCTTTTAAGTGGGCTGCTCGATATCAACCGGCTGGAATCGGGGCAGCCGATCACCACCATGAAACCCACATCGATCGTGAAGATTGTCAGGGATGTGATCCAAACCATCGAGCCCACTGCCAAAGCCAAAAATATCACGATCGAAAATGAAGCGATTGATGGTCTCCCGGATGCCACGATTGACGAAGATATGATCCGCCGGGTGATGCTGAACCTGCTTGAAAATGGCTACAAGTTCTCGCCCAATGGATCCACCGTCAAGATTGGCGCTGCGCAAAAAGGTGATCTGCTTATGGTCTGGGTCGATGACCAGGGCTCCGGCATCCCCGAGAAATCCAAAGACCGCATCTTCGACAAATTTATCCAGGTCAATACAGAAAGCTCCATCAAAGGGCTTGGATTGGGCCTGGCCTTTTGCCGCCTCGCTGTGCAGGCCCATGGTGGTAAAATCTGGGTGGAGAACCTGCCGCAAGGCGGGTCGCGGTTTATTTTCACACTTCCGTTGTAAACCGATCGCTTGTTACGATTTGAGGAGCCATGATGCAAGAAATTGCCCCGCATGTTTTCATCGAAACCGAATACCCCGGTGTTACCCTCGGTGCCATCTGCAAACCGCACGGGCTGATCCAGATCGATGCGCCTTTCCGCCCGGACGATATCCGCTCATGGCGCGCGGCACTGTATTCGATGAGCGGCGGGGTAGACCGTCTGCTGGTGAATCTGGATGCGCACTACGATCGAACGTTGGGCTCACGCCAGCTTGAGTGCATGATCGTGGGTCATGACCGCATGGCGCAGATCTTCCGCGACCGGCCGCTGACCTTCAAGGCACAGACGGTGGAGACCGGCGCGGAGTGGGAACTCCATCAGGGGTTGGGATCCATCCGCTGGGCACCGCCTGAATTCACTTTCAGCGACAGTTTTTACATCCACTGGAACACCAATCCGATGATCCTCGAGCACCATCCCGGCCCGGCGACCGGAGCCATCTGGGTGGTGCTGCCGGAAGAAAAGGTTGTCTTTGTGGGCGATGCCGTGGTACCCTACGCACCGCCGTTCCTGGCCAGCGCCGACATTCCCGCCTGGAAGGAAACCCTGGCGCTGCTCGGTAAACCCGAGTACAAGCATTTCACCATCGTCTCCGGACGCGGTGGTGTGGTGGCCATGGACCAGGTGAAGGAACAGGCGAAGTTCCTGGAGAAGGTGGAACACCAGCTCGAAAAGAAAAGTGCGGGGGACGTGGAAAAGTCGGTGACGCAACTACTCAAATCTTTCAACGTCCCCTCCGATCGGCAGGCGAATTACGCGCTGCGTCTGCGCTGGGGTCTTCAACATTACATCTCTCATCATCACGACCAGACTGTCGAACCGGTCGACGAGTAAGCGCTTTTATCACGCATGAAAACGGAAGAGTTGATTCCTTCACGCCTGACCCCATTGGTGGTCAAGCGTTTGTTGACGTTCTACGGCGAACCGACCTGGCGCAACCCCCTGCCGCCTGTAGATGAACTGGTTTCAACCATCCTCTCTCAGAACACCAACGACCGCAACCGTGACCTGGCATTCGACCGGCTGCGGGAGGCGCTGCCCACCTGGGAGCAGGTGCGTGACGCTCCCGTGGAGCGAGTGATCGATGCCATCCGGGTAGCAGGGCTGGGCAATCAGAAGGGTCCCCGCATCCAGGCGGTGCTGCAGCAGATCACCGAGGAACGCGGATCGCTGGACCTGTCGTTTCTGGCAGAGATGCCGCTCGAAGAAGCGCGTCAGTGGTTATTACACTTCAAGGGGGTGGGGCGCAAGACCGCGGCTATCGTGCTGCAATTTGCGCTTAGGCGGCCGGCCTTCCCGGTGGACACGCACATCTACCGAGTCAGCGGCAGGGTGGGACTGCGGCCGCAGGGCATCAGCTTGGAGCAGACGCACGACCTGCTTGAAGCCTCGATGGACCCGGCGGATTATTACGCGGCGCATCTCAACCTCATCCGATTGGGGCGCGAGATCTGCCACGCGCGCAATCCGCAGTGCGAGCAATGTCCGTTGAATGATATTTGTGAGTACGCAAAGAGTCGGATAGCGAGTTCTTAACCGTGAATGACACAAATTTGGGCGAATGAGTGCAAATAATAAAAAGATGAGATTAATCCAAAAAAGCATTTACCCGGCGCAAATTATCCCTTGTATGGGCGGGTTCCAAACCCGCCCATATTCATGCGCGGGCGGGTCCGTGACCCGCCCCTACAAAAACGATTCTGGTTGGAGGAAAAATGAGAAAATTGGTGCTATATTGCGATCAGGATATCCCCGAGAATTACAAGATCAACCGGCGCTTGTTGGAGTTGTTGAATAAACCCATCCCGAGAGTCGGGTATATCCCCTCCGGCGCAGACGCGGACGGGGCGTTTTACCTCGACCGGCAGACGTATTATTCCGCGTTGGGGATCGACCTGGCGGTGTCTCTGGAACTGAACGACAATTACCAGCCCGAGAAGGTGGAGCAATTGTTCGCCTGTGACGGGATTCACCTGTCAGGCGGGAACACCTTCCATTTCCTCTACTGGCTGCGCAAACGCGGACTCATGCAGCCGCTGTTCGATTTTGTGCAGCGCGGCGGGGTGCTGATCGGCGTCAGCGCGGGAGCGATCATCATGACCCCGGAGATCAGCAGCACGGCGTTCTGTGCCGATGTGCCGCTACCCGGCGAGGAAATGGACGACCTATCCAGCTTGAACCTGGTGGATTTTGCGTTCTTCCCGCACACGGATTGTTACCCGGAGCACGAGCGACAATTAATCGAGTATTCGCGCGGGCATGACCATCCGATCTACGGTTGCGCCAACGGCGACGGCATCGTGGTGGACGGAAGCCAGGTGGAGTTCTTTGGCCGGATCAAGGTGGCGGAGAAGGGTGTGTTGTCGATAGTTGGTGAATAATGTGGCTGGTTTGCAATCAATAACCGCAAATATCACCATTTATCCGAATGGACGGTAAATGGATTTTCCAATAATTATCCAAATTTTTATTTGATAATTTCTGTAGGGGCGGGTCCGTGACCCGCCCATGTTATTGTTTGATATAGGAGGGCGGGTTTGGAACCCGCCCCTACATATATATCTGGTGGAGATTATTCCTTTTTCTTCACAACCATCTTCACACCCTGGACCGCGGTGACGACCACGCGGTCATCTTTTTTGACGGGTTTGGAACCCTCCTCCAGCCGGGCGCTCCACTGCTCGCCGCCGATCTTGACGATTCCGGCGGGGTCGAGTTTTTCCGCGGCATAGCCCTCGCGCCCAACCATGGATTCGGCGCCGGTGGCCACCGGACGCTTAAGCGCGCGCACCGCCAGCATGACGATGCCGAAGAAAGACAACCCCAGGAAGATGCCCCATCCGACAACCAGCCCCACTGACACATTGGCGTAGCCGGGGGTGCCGGCCGAATTGAAGAGGATCAATCCACCAGCGATGAACGAAGCGGTGCCGGTGATGGTAAGCGCGCCATGCGTCGGTGCTTTGATGTCGAGAATAAAGAGCACAAAGGCGGCAACGATGAAGATGATGCCCAGCCAGTTGACCGGCAGCAGACCCAGACCGTAGATCGAAAGTGCCAGCAGGACAACCCCGATAAAGCCGGGGGTCCAGGCGCCGGGATGGGAGAATTCGATCAGCAGGGCCTGAACGCCGATGGCCATGAGAATGAAGAGAATGTTCGGATTGGTGAGTAGCGCCAGTATCTGTTCAACCGGGGTGATGGGGGTCTCGATGATCCCGGCATTGGCGGTATCCAGTGTGTATTCCACATATTGCTTGGTGACTTGACGCCCGCCAAGCTGGTTGAGCAGGTCGGTTTTGTCTTTGGCGATGATGTCCACCATACCGGCTTGCAGCGCTTCAGCTGACGACGCGGCTTTGGCTTCATCGATGGCCTGTTCGGCCAGGGTGATTGCATCCGCGCCGCGCTGAGCTGCCAGGGATCGTGCAACTGCTTTCAGTGCTTCTTTGATCTTGGTGGCTTCAGTGGTGGAGATATCTTCACCCTGTGATCCCACCGGGCTGGCGGCGCCGATGATGGAATTGGGTGACATGGCTGCCACGTCACCGGAGAGCACGAGCAAGGTCCCTGCCGATGCGGCCATGCTGCCGTCGGGCGACACGTAGACCACCACAGGCACAGAACAGCTGCGGATCATTGAGATCAGTTTGTTCATCAGGTCGATGCTGCCGCCGGTGGTGTTGAGCTCAATGATCAGAGCCTGGGCTTCGTTGCGCTCGGCCAGGTTGATGCCGCGCTGCAGGATCTCGCGCCAGACCGGGGTGAGTGGTCCTTCAAGTTTGACCGTGACCACCTGTGGAGTGCTGGCAGGTGCCGCGTGAACCGGCAAAATTGAAACGGCCAGTGAGAAGATCAGGACCGTAAACAGAACGATGGAAACCAGCAGACGACGATTCATATTCACCTCGCGCTTTCATTATAGCATTGCGGCAGGGGACAGGGCAGCAGGGGGTGGACACCTATAAAATTCAAACAACTTGTTAATATTCTTCTTGCATTGCGCAGGTATCCTTTGATATGTACAAAAGCAACCTTAGTAACAGGGAGATGTAAATATGTCAAAAATTATAGGTATCGACCTCGGAACCACAAACTCAGTGGTGGCCGTCATGCAGGGTGGAGACCCGGTGGTGATCACCACCGCCGAAGGTTCACGCCTGTGCCCGTCGGTCGTGGCGTTCAACAAGAACGGTGAACGGCTGGTGGGGCAGACTGCCAAACGCCAGGCCGTCATCAACCCGGAAAACACGGTTTCCTCGATCAAACGCTTCATGGGACGTCACGTCGATGAGGTGGAAAACGAGAAGAAGATGGTGCCGTTTCAGGTAGCGGCCGGCGCAGCGAACAGCGCGCAGGTGCACATCCCGGCGACCAACCGTGATTATTCGCCGCAGGAGATTTCGGCCATGATCCTGGCCAAGTTGAAGGCAGACGCCGAAGCCTTCGTGGGCGAGACGGTCACGCAGGCGGTCATCACCGTGCCGGCTTACTTCAACGACAGTCAGCGCCAGGCTACCAAAGACGCCGGCCGCATCGCCGGTCTGGAAGTGCTGCGCATCATCA
>CAYWCH010000091.1:8983-9228 GCA_964456715.1 uncultured Anaerolinea sp.
CGACCGCGTCCGCGCTGGCTTACGGCTTGGACAAGAAGAAGAATGAAAAAATCCTCGTCTTCGACCTGGGTGGCGGCACATTCGATGTGTCCGTGCTCGAGGTGGGAGACGGCGTGTTCGAAGTCAAGTCGACCAGCGGCGATACGCACCTGGGCGGCGATGACTGGGACGAAGTGGTCGTCAACTGGGCAGCCGATGAATTCAAGAAAGACCAGGGCATTGACCTGCGCAAGGACCGCCAGGCA
>CAYWCH010000092.1:0-5538 GCA_964456715.1 uncultured Anaerolinea sp.
CCACCAAAGACCGGTGCATTCCGGAAGGTATTCGCTGTCGAACCGGTCAGCCAGGTCCTGGCCGAAGAAAAATGAGGTCAGTTCTTTGGCTTCGGCTTTGTCTTTGAATTTGTAATCCGTGCGAAACCAGGTCTTCTTCCAACCCTGTTCGTCAAGATATTTAAAGTATTCGATCAGGTGTTCAGGAGGGTGTGGAGATTCGAACCCCGTCCCCTGGGTCTCAATGATGATCATGGTTCCGCCGGGTTTCACCACCCGGGCCATCTCAGCGAGACCTTTCGAAAGCTCAAGTTTCCAATCGGCACGGTTCCAATCGACCAGGTAGCAAATACTCCACCCGGAAATGGCCAGATCTGCACATCCATCCGCGGCAGGGAGCTGGCGGTGATCGGCCACTTCGGCATGCCAATTCTGCAGTCCCATCGCAGCAAGGCGACCTTTGGCAACTTCGAGCATGGCTGCTGCCGAGTCGTAAGCGGTGATGGATCGCGCCAGTGGAGCGAGCATGCAGGTTAACCGCCCGGTGCCGGCACCCAGCTCGATCACATCCAGGTTTGCGGGATCGATGACTTGTCGAATGGCTTTGAGAATATTTCCCTGATGGTCTTCCCGGCTGACAAGGCGTTCGTAATTGTCGGCTTCCCGATTGTAAATGGCTTTATGGTCGGGCACTAGATATCTCCTGGTGAAAATGTGGAGCTCAGTTCTATCATCGCGGCAACCAGTTCACTGGTGTTGCCGGGTTCTCCGCTGGCATGCCCTGCATCGGGTACCAGATGCAGTTTGGCTTGCGGTAATGCTTTCACCAGGTCGAAAGCGCTCTCTGCCGGGCAGATCATGTCGTAGCGTCCCTGTACGATGTGGCAGGGGATCTCTTTCAAGCGATGTGCTTCATCTAATAGATAGTTATCCTGCGTGAAGAACAGGTGGTTGATCATGTAGTGGCACTCGATCAGAGCCATCGAAAGCGCGGTTTCATCTGTCAGAGGCGCAGGTTCGGAGGGCAGCAGTGTGCCGATGCTGTCTTCCAATTGCACCCAGGCCCAGGCTGCAGGCAGGTGTACCGCGGGATCAGGGTTGATAATCCGTTTGTGATAGGCAGCCACCAGATCACCCCGCTCATCCTCAGGGATGTGTGCGACAAACCTCTGCCAGACTTCAGGGAAAACCCGTGAAACGCCGCCCTCTTTGTAGATCCAATCCAGTTCACGTTGGCGACCCAGGAAGATGCCGCGCAGTACCAGAGCGGCAGTACGGTCAGGATGTTTGATCGCGTACGTCAGAGCCAGTGTGCTGCCCCACGACCCGCCAAAAACGATCCAGCGCTTGAGGTTGAACTTTTGGCGTAGGGTTTCGATGTCTTCGACCAGACTCCATGTATCATTCTCGCGGACCTCACCCAGCGGCTCACTCAACTGGCAGCCGCGCTGCGAAAAGAGGATCACGTGATAAACCTGCGGGTCAAAGAATTGACGGTACGACGGCAGGGTACCCACGCCCGGACCACCGTGGAGATAAATCACCGGGATCCCTTCGGGATTGCCAACCTCTTCAACATACAACGTATGCAGGTCCGAAACCTTTACATGGTGAATGGCAAAGGGTTCAATGGGGGAAAATCGTTGTAAAAGTTCTGTCATTTGACTTCCTTGATTTGGATTGAGCGGATGCGCTCCGCGGCAGATTCAGGGGTGAGGTCGCGCTGCGGCATGGCCATCAATTCGTAACCGACCATGAACTTGCGGATGGTCGCTGAACGCAGCAGCGGGGGATAGAAGTGCGCGTGCAGGATCCATTCCGGATGATCCTGACCATCGAAGGGCGCTTGATGGAATCCCATCGAATAGGGGAAAGAAACACCGAACAATCCGTCATAACGGCGGGTAACATCGAGGAAAATGGCTGCCAGATCGCTTGTTTGTGCGGCAGAAAGCCCGTTCAACCTGCTGACCGGTTGATTGGCAACGACCATCACTTCAAACGGCCAGATGGCCCAAAAAGGCACCAGGGCGGTGAATGAGGTATTCGAGGCGAAGATCCTCTCCTGCGATTTTTGCTCTTTACCCAAATAATCGAGCAGCAGTGAGGTGGAATGCTTTCGATAATACTCCTGCTGGCTGGCTAATTCCTTGGCCGGTTCATTGGGGACATGGGCGGTGGCCCAGACCTGACTGTGGGGGTGGGGATTCGAGCAGCCCATCATGGCACCCTTGTTCTCGAAAACCTGCACGTATTGGATCTCGGGCAGGCTGCCGAGTTCATCGGTTTGCTGCGTCCAGGTTTCCACCACTTTAACGGCCTCCGCGAGAGACAGATCGGGCAGGGTCAGGTCGTGGCGGGGAGAGAAGCAGATCACCCGGCAGGTACCTGCTTCGACTTCGGCTTTCATCAGCTCGTCATCCCGGGCGACAACTTCATCGTCTGTACTGAGCATCAGGGCAGGGAAGTCATTGGTGAACACGTAGGTGTTCGCATATTTCTCATTGACAGCGCCTGTGGCGCGCTTGTTCCCGGGGCAAAGCGGGCAGGTTGGATCGAATGATGGTATTTCAGGTGATTGCGCTTTTTCCACCTGTCCCAGCCAGGGACGGGCAGTGCGCTGCGGGGATACGAGCACCCATTCACGAGTTAATGGATTAAATCGACGGTGAGGAGAGTTGAACATCATGGCCTACTTATTAAATATTTTTGTAATTATACTTCCTGCCAGCGATTCACCAGTACGATCGCATCGCAAATAAATTGACAACTTTCGTGCCTATCGCTAAAATGATTGGGAGTCGGTTTATGCAGGTTCATCGAGGACATCAAATTGAGCAAATGGTCAGGTAAATACGTCATTGGGTTAACGGGCAGCATTGGCACCGGCAAAAGCGTCGTACGCCGCATGTTGGAGCATTTGGGTGCATACGGTATTGACGCCGATGCTCTCAGCCATCGCGCGATCGCAAAAGGCGCACCGGGGTACCAGCCTGTAGTGGAGGCTTTTGGTAAGTTCATCCTGTCACCGGATGGGCAGATCGATCGGGTCAAGTTGGGACGGCTGGTCTTTAGCGACCCTGAAGCAATGAATCGATTGGAGTCGATCGTTCATCCCTTGGTGATGCAAGCGGTGGATCTGATCGTCAGCCGATCGACTCAGAGTGTGATCGTCATCGAAGCAATTAAGATCATCAACACCGAGTTGAATGGAATGTGTGATTCTTTGTGGGTGACATATGCCCCTGAAGAGATCCAGCTCTCGCGGTTGATGCAAAACCGTGGTATGACCGAGAAAGACGCCCGTCAAAGAATTGCCAGCCAGACCGAGCAGGAACTGCAATTAAACACCGCTAATGTGATCATCAAGAACGTTTCGACATACGAAGACACCTGGCGTCAGGTCGTGAATAACTGGCAGAAACATGTCTCGGTAACCCAAAATTCCCACATTTCGATTTCGCAGCCGGTTCATTTATCCATTGGTGATGTCAGTGTCTTGCGTGCCAACCCGAAACAGGCGAATGATATCATCGAAACGATCAACCGTTTGGTGCACCCGGTGGCGCCTATGACGCGGGATAAGGTTATGGAAGCATTTGGCGAAAAAGCATACATCCTGCTCAAGGTGGAAGACAGCTTTTTGGGGATCCTGGCCTGGCAGGTGGAGAACCTGGTAGCCCGCACCACAGAAATAGCCCTTGACCCGGAATTGCCTCCGGCTCAATATATCCCGGTCATGATCCGTGAAATGGAAAGGGCTTCAGCCACCCTGCAATGTGAAGCCTCGTTGGTGGTCGTGCCCAAAACTCTGGCAATGCACGACGCATTGTGGAAGAGTTTGGGTTACGAACCCAGAACGCCGCAGCAACTCACCATCCTGGCCTGGCAGGAGGCCGCCCATGAATGCATGAGCGAAGGATGTGTGTTATTCTTTAAGCAACTACGAATGGATCGCGTTTTGCGGCCTATTTAGATGTATGCATAGTCAATGAGCGAGAATTGACAGATATTTTGAATCAGATCCTATATTTTTTTCAGAGGCTAACCTGGCTAAGTGTTCTTGACCTTTTCCTGGTAACCTTTGTATTCTTTATTGTGCTTCTCCTGTTAAAAGATACCCAGGCAATGGTGCTGTTGCGGGGAGCGGTCGTTTTCGTGATCCTGCTCACCATTCTTACCCGGGTGATCAATCTGCCGGCGTTCACCTGGCTGGTCGAAAACGTGGTCCCGGCTCTGCTTTTCGCCATCCCGGTGATTTTCGCGCCGGAGATCAGACGTGGGCTCGAAAGGTTGGGCAGGGCAGCGCCTTCACAATTGTTCGCGCGCCAATCAGCCACCAGGGACGCAGCCATTCAGCGGACGGTTCGAGCAGTGGTTACTGCGGCAGCTCGTTTGAGCGGACGGCAGCATGGAGCCCTTATTATCATGCAGCGGCGGCAGAGCTTGGATGAATACGTTAATACCGGCGTCCGTCTGAACGCTGAAGTGTCTGCCGAGTTGTTGCTTCAGATCTTTTATCCCAATACTCCCCTCCACGATGGAGCCGTGATCATCGCCAACAATCTGATCGTGGGAGGATCATGCGTGATGCCCCTTTCGGCCAGCGGCATCCTGACCAAATCTCCCGAACGCCAGATGGGGCTGCGTCACCGCGCTGCCCTGGGGACCTCTGAGGCCACCGATGCCATCGCCGTGGTGGTGTCTGAACAAACGGGATCGATCTCGATCGCGCATGCCGGGCGGATGATCCGCCGCCTCGACAGCGAACGTCTCGAACATATCCTGCTCGCGTTTTATGAACCAGGCGAGTCAAATCCCTCGGTTTTTGAGCCGGTGGAATTCTTTAAGAATCTGTTCTCACAAAAGAAGGAGGAGGACTAACCAATGCGATTGCTGCGAAATAT
The DNA here is from genome assembly GCA_964456715.1 of uncultured Anaerolinea sp. GTDB lineage: Bacteria > Chloroflexota > Anaerolineae > Anaerolineales > Anaerolineaceae > UBA6107. The sequence goes on from CAYWCH010000092.1 coordinate 4,887, forward strand.
TGCCGGTTTTCTTCCCACCTTTTTGACAGCTTTTGTGCTGGCCCTGGTGGTATGGATCATTGCGGTTACAGGGGCTGATCCTTCGGTCGAAAAAGCATATCCATCAGATGTGCCGATCGAGATCATCGGGCAATCGACCGACCTGGTGATTTCCAGCACTATTCCCGATTCGGTGGCGCTTACGCTGCGTGCGCCAAATTCGGTCTGGTCGTCGCTGATCAACCAAAAGGCGCCGGTGCGGGCGATCCTCGACCTGACGGGGATGGGGGTTGGAGCCCATACCGTGCCGATTCAAATCGAGATCGGGGTGAAACCCGTGGAGGTGGTCCTCTACAGCCCGCGTTCGGTGGAAATCAAGCTTGAAAAACTGGCCAGCAGTCAGTTTGAGATCAAGGCAGTAACAGTTGGCAGTGTCACAATTGGCTACCAGGTGGGCACTCCCGAGATCGATCAGACGGTCGCGACCGTCAGCGGCGCTTCTTCACTTGTCTCCCAGGTGGCTGAGATCAGAGCCCAGATCAATGTGGACGGGAAAACTGCTGATTTTACACAGGCAATCGCTCTTAAAGCCTACGACGAGTTTGGAGTGGAAGTCAAGAACGTCACCATATCCCCTGAAAAGGTTCAGGTCAAACAATCGATCACGCAACTT
>CAYWCH010000092.1:5548-8380 GCA_964456715.1 uncultured Anaerolinea sp.
GTGGATTCAAGAACGTTGTTGTAAAAGTGGTCACTGAAGGACAGGTGGCCATGGGTTACAAACTGACCTCGATCCAGGTCAACCCACCCACGGTTACCGTTTACTCGACGGACACCGCGCTGATCGATGCCCTCCCCGGTTACATCGAGACCGATCCGATCAACCTGACCGGGTTAAAAGATGACATCAACCAGGATGTCAACCTGAGGCTTCCGGATGGTGTCACGGTGGTGGGCGATCCCACGGTCAATGTACAGGTTTCGATCACATCTGTGGAGAACAGCGTTCAATATAATAATGTCCCAATCGAGGCCATTGGTCTACAGGAAGGGTACACCGCCGAGTTCTCACCGTCCACTGTGGACATTATCGTTACCGGCCCAATGGTGTCTCTGAACTCGATCATTGTCAGTGATTTGCGAGTCCAGGTCGATCTGAGTGATTTTGCGCCAGGCACGTATACTTTCGAACCCAAAGTGATCACCCTGAATTACCCGGATCTGCGGATTGAGAACATATTGCCATCCACTTTCCAGGTAACAATCGTTGGACCGACTCCAACCCCATAAATAGATTTAGCAGCCGGAACACCCGGCTGCTTTTTTTTAGGGTAAAATTGGCAACGAAAAGGACTCTATCATGACCAGACCTGTAGTTGCGTTGGTAGGCCGGCCGAATGTCGGTAAAAGCACATTATTCAACCGTTTGTGCGGAGAAATGGTCGCGATCGTTGACGATACTCCGGGAACGACGCGTGATCGTATTTTTGGAACAGGTGAATGGACTGGCCATGAATTCGATGTGATCGATACCGGTGGGATCGACCCCACCGCAAACAGCCGTAGAAGCCCCCTGTCAGTGGGTTCGGCGGATTTTATCGAAGAGATACGCAACCAGGCCCTGGTTGCGGTGGATGAAGCAGATATTGTTCTCTTTATCGTGGATACCATCAGCGGTGTGACCCCGGCCGATCAGGAGATTGCTTCGATTTTGCGGAAGAACCAGAAAATGGTGGATGGGGTTCCGCAGCCGCCGATCATCCTGGTGGCCAACAAGGCCGACAGCGCCAAACAGCGCGCGCTTATCAATGAATTTTACGAGTTGGGAATTGGCGAGCCTTACGCCATCTCAGCTGTTCACGGCACGGGCACTGGCGATCTTCTGGATGTTCTGGTGGCCATGTTCCCGAAGCAGCCGGAAGAAGCCGAAGAGGAATCGATCAAGATCGCCATCCTGGGTAAGCCAAATGTTGGCAAGTCGAGTCTGCTAAATCGCCTGGTGGGCGCTGAACGATCGATCGTCAGCGATATTGCCGGTACCACCCGCGACGCCGTTGACACGAAGATCGATGTGGACGGTATGGCCGTCACGTTGATCGACACGGCCGGAATACGCCGCAGGGGTCATATCGATCCGGGAGTAGAAAAGTTCAGTGTGGTGCGATCCATGCGGGCGATCGAGCGCTGTGATGTGGCGCTCTTGATGATCGACGCCATCGAGGGGATTTCCGCCCAGGATGCCCACATTGCCGGATATATCATCGAGCAATGGAAAAGCGTTGTGGTTCTGGTGAACAAATGGGATGCCATCGAGAAGGATAGCTATACCATGCAGGATTACACCGCCAAGATCCGCAATGATCTGAATTTCGTTGATTACGTTCCCATCCTGTTCATTTCGGCAAAAAACGGGCAGCGTGTTGACCAGGTGCTGCCGCTCGCCCTCAAGGTGCAGGAAGAACGCCTGGCCAGGGTGAACACCGGCAGTCTGAACCGAATCATTCAGAACGCGCAGGATTTGCACGCGCCGACCTCACGAACCGGAAACCCATTAAAGATGTATTACGGCACCCAGGTCAGATCCGACCCGCCCACGTTCATGATCTATTGTAATAATCCCAAGTTGGCTCATTTCTCATACATCCGCTTTATTGAGAACCAGATCCGCAAGGAATTCCCTTTCACCGGTACTCCGATGCATATTGTATTAAAGCCGCGACACGATTAAACTAGTTGCTTATCCGGTTGCCCGGTGAGGAGATTTATTGTGGAAGAAGAACAAAGGATTGGAATACAGCAATCTGAGTCGGTCGGTTACGCATCCGTCTGGCGGGAGCTGTGGGATGTGGTTCAAACGATCCTGCTGGCTATGATCCTGTATTTCGCCATTGATGCAGTATTTGCCCGTGTCCGGGTCGAGAACATCTCCATGGAAACCACTTTCATGCCAGGCGATGTGCTGGTGGTCAACAAACTGGCCTATAAACTGGGTGATTACAAGACCGGCGACGTGGTGGTCTTTCACAACCCCAATTATGAAGAAGAAGATTTCATCAAGCGGATCATCGGAACACCCGGCGATACCGTGGTGATCCAAGACGGCAGGGTGTATGTGAATGGCAATTTACTTGAAGAAAACTATATCTCACAACCCCCGCTGTATGAAGGCGAATGGCGTGTGCCCAACGATGCCCTGTTCGTTTTGGGTGACAATCGAAACGAGTCTTCAGATTCCCATGTGTGGGGGTATGTGCCCCTGACGGATGTGGTTGGCAAAGCGTTGTTCGTTTATTGGCCTTGGGAGGCCATCACGATCATTTCCTACCCTTACCCGGCAAATTAGGGGAGACTTAATCACATTTTTGGTTTTTATGGTAATCTTATGAATAAGAAACGAACATTAATTTGAAGTAGATAATGGACAAGATAATGAGTTCGATCACCGATCCAATTATTTTATGCAACGAATGCCAGGCAGGACACATGCACCGGGCATACGTAGCCTATTACACCTGGTTGGGCAATGAATTAATCACGGTTCCCGATTTTCCGG
>CAYWCH010000092.1:8390-9184 GCA_964456715.1 uncultured Anaerolinea sp.
GCGTCGCGGTTCAGCGCGCTGCCCGTTAGGCCCACGGTTCCCGATTTTCCGGCCTGGGTATGCGATATATGCGGACGTTGTGAGTACGATGAAAACGCGCTGACCCGGCTCTCGCTCCTACTCAGCCCCAATGCTGGTAAAGCAATCAGCACTCCCAGGAAGATCGCCAAGAAGGATCGCGCGAAACCCAAGGTTCAGCGCCCGGCTTCCACCGAATAAAAAGCTCCTGATGAGATCATCAGGAGCTTTGAATTTCATGACCGCCAGAAACCCCGTCGCACCGGACGGATGTCTTCTGCCGTGACGAATGCCGTCGGATCCGCTTCGAGGACGATGGTTTCCACGTGGTCCACGTCCTTTCGCAGTACACTGGCATGGAGTTCGAATACGGTGCCGTTCTTGCCCCGTCCGGCAATCTCGGTAACGGCGAATCCGCTGGCGCGGATCTTTTCGGCGAGCAACGCGCCTCGGTTGGAACTGATAACGGTCACCAGTACGTGACCGATGGCCAGGCGTTCTTCAATCAGCATTCCCACAATATTGCCGGTGGCAAAACCCGTGGCATAACCGAGAATATTAAGGTAATTCTTATCACCGGTCAGCACTGAACTGATGGCAATGACGAAGATGAGCGATTGTAAGAAACCAAGAATCCACACGATGAGTTTTTTGCCGCGCACGACGAACAATACCCGCAGTGTATCCATCGACATATCGCAGATACGCAGCAGGAAGATTCCGAAGGCGATCAAATAAGCTTGAGGTTGTAAAAAGTATTCAGGCATTTGCGTTAC
>CAYWCH010000093.1:0-9009 GCA_964456715.1 uncultured Anaerolinea sp.
AAATTGTGCGTGTGTATACTTAAGCCGCCAGGAAAGGAATTATCTTTCCAGAAAGATTGATCAGAGCATGGCTCATCCCGGGAATCATTTCAGTCGTAAGTTGTGGCAACAGTTTTTCCATCCGCGGAATGATCTTTTCAACTGGAACTAGGGCATCTTCCGCCCCGCCAATGAGCAGGGTGGGCATGGTTAATCGTTTCAACTCATCATCAGTAAAAATGTATTCTTTTTCCATCCGTGCATGGAAATTTGCCATGATCACATTCATAAACCTGATCGCTTCCGGGTGGATAACCTGGTTTCCTGTGACCAAACGGTTGATCTTTTCTCCACTTCTGCCCCCGAGCATGGAGTAAAGGATGGATTTCCAAATGAAGGAAGAGCGTGCCGGAGATATCCCGGCCGGTGCCAGCAAGACCAGCTTGCTGATACGCTGAGGCAGGCAGGTGGCGAACCTTAACGCCGTCCATCCACCTTGAGAGATCCCCACCAAAGCGACTTTATCGAGCTTGAGGCCATCAAGAACATCCTCGAGCCATTCAGCGAAGTCCAGACTTTGCCACGAAGGACGGTTTTCAGTGCTCCTGCCCGGCTCACCAGGGAGGTCAACTGCGAACACACGAAAATGTGCGCTGTAGTCAGCCACATCCCCCACCCAGGAGGTTGCGTTCGATGCTGATCCATGCAACAGGATGACTGGTGGTGCAGTTTTAGCGCCGCTGGCAATGACAAATGTGTCTCCATACCTCGTTGAGAGGTATTTATCCTCATGTGCCACCGGCCAACGGGCCAGGGCGGCGTCATATAACGCCATGATTTCGTTCTTTCCTGAGGGTGATTTATAGATTGGCTTTGCGTTCATTTTCATTCCCCTTCTTCAATGTGATCCAACGCGATACGAAGGTCCTTGACCCACTTGAGTTCGTGCTGGTAAAACGCGATCCAGTTATCCTGGATCATGTTCCAAATGATGGCTTCCCGTGGAGTACGCGCGAGAGTGGGGTTGATATAAGAGTCTCTGATTTTCCCGGACGGAGCGATATTCTTCTGTTTCGCCATGATTTGAAGCATGGATACCTGCGCCTGCATTTCTTCTTCATACTTGGTCAACAAGGCAGATAATTCATCTTGATCCAGTTGATCTGCCCAGGCAAGTTGGATTAAAAATGGATGGATCAATTGAGGAGATTCCGGCTCTGAGAGGAGAATATTCTTGAGTTCCTCCTTGCCCTTTTTACTGATACTGTAAATCTTTCGGGTAGGGCCATCCGCCCTTAATTCAACCTCTTGTGTGATCCACTCTTTTTGATGCAGTTTTATGAGCGAGGTATACACCTGATTATTGTTACCGGACCAATACAGGATGTTTGACCCTGCCATCATTTTTTTTAGATCATATCCGGTCATTGGCCGCATACTGAGTAACCCCAAAATTGCAGATTCGATCGTTATCATTTTTGCCTCGAGAAATTATGTGCATCTATAGGTTATCAATTAACATATGTTATTTATAACATATGTTAATTAAAAAATCAATATTTTAATTATTTTCAGCAGTGCCCTATAACTCCATCGATAACTATCCGGCAGCCTGGATACTAAAACCGCCTTCCATGCGGAAAGCGGTTTCTTTGATCACTCTTAACTAGGAAAAATGAGATAGTGAGTTCAAATTCCACTCACTCTGATGGGGGGGCGTACACATGCACAAGTGACAAGTGCGGGCAATTCGCCATATAGAACCCACCCTGTTACCAGAGTGATTCCGATCAAGCTTCATTATTTCTTAAACCCCTTTAAGAATTTTTCCAACCCTTCCTTTTTTTGGATCATCTCCAGCATATTATTTTGTCTTTCGTTGGAAAGATACGGAGCGCAAGAGAACCAACCGCCATCGACCACGATATCCGTTCCGGTGATGTAGGAAGATTCGTCACTTGCCAGGAACAATACTGTATTAGCGATCTCTTCAGCTTTCCCGGCGCGTCGCAGAAGGATCGTGTTGTTGAATGTGCGGCCGGTCATCTTTTTTGCCAGCGGATTGGATAGCATCGCTTCCGTCATGTCTGTTTCGATGAAGCCGGGCTGGATGACGTTGCAGCGGATTCCCCAATCGGCCAGGGTATAGGCAATGGATCTGGAAAGCCCTTCGAGCGCCCATTTTGAGGCGGAATATCCCGATGAAAAATTGCCGGTGATACCGGCGACCGAGCCTATATTGACAATGGACCCGCCACCGGATTCTTTGATCAATGGCGCGCAGGCCTGCACGCCAATCACAACCGAGTTTACGTTGATTTCGAATATCTTGTTCCATTTGTCCAAATCAATATTTGGGATCATACTGAGGTCGTTCGATCCCACGATATTCACCAGGATATGCAAAGCGCCAAAGGTTTCCCTGGTCTTTGCAACCGCCTCTTCCCACTGCTTTTGGTCTGTTACATCCAACTTGACAAACATTGACCTTCCGCCGGCAGCATTGATTTCCTGCTCCAATGCCTTACCTCGATCTTCTTTTCTGCCGGCAATGACCACTGCGGCACCTTCTTTCGCGAATAGTCGCGCGGTCGCTCTACCCATGCCGCCATACCCACCGGTAATCAAGGCAACCTTGTTTTCGAGTCTCATTTTAATTTCTCCTAAATTAATCAATTGATCGCACGACATTGCGATAATAAATGAATATCGTGTTGATTATCTTCATTAATTATAGGCAAACCAAACGATGAATCAATCAGCAAACGATGAAATTTTGTGTAGTAATGAATACTTTTGGGAAATTTGATGATTATTTTTTAGGGAATAGGATTAATCAGGTTACCGCTAGGATGACATCCATTGTCCTTTTTTACCTTTGAGACTGACCCGATCAATCATCCGATTGAAGCTTCTCTAAAGGAAAACCGGCGGAGCGCATTGGCCCATCAAAGGAGAGACGCAGTAGGATAGCTGCCATTTCTTGTGGCGTTTCCTTGCAGCCGGAAACAAACCAGGCTTGAAGCAATCCCAGGTTCGCATGAAGGACATAAGTGAGCAAGTACTCACGGGGAACAGAGAAATTTTCTTCATGTAAACCTGTCAAAACTCCCAGCTTTAAGTTTTGTTCTGCCAGGTTGCGAATGCGGGTGGTAAATGAATAATTCCCCTGAATTCCAAGGAAAACTCGCATCAGGTCCGCATGATCTTTTACGTATTCAAGCACCATGACGACTAGTCTTTGCAGATATTCGATTGAGTTCCCATCAATATTTGAAAACGAATTCGCCTTCAGAAAGATCGACTGAATTTCTTGCAGCACCTCCGTTTCTGTATTTTCCAGTAAATCGAACTTGTCTTTGTAATGAAGGTAAAAAGTTCCCCGGTTGATATTTGCCCGCTCCACAATATCACTGATCGTTAATGCCTCAAAACCCTTTTCACTGATTATTGAGACCAGTGCAGCTCGGATTGCCTGTTTCGTGCGGGTGATACGTCGGTCAATGGACTTTTTTTCTGTCACTTTCCTGCTCCATTTTTCAATCTGGTATGACATATTATACAAAAATTAATCAACCTCTTGTTGATTAATTCTCAAATAACCAACCACTGAGTTAATTTCAAAAACCGTCTTCCCTGCGGAAAACGGTCCTGATTACGTTTCATAACCCGTCTACTTCATCATCAGCCGGAACTCGTTACGGCTAATCCTATTTACCAAATTTTGGACTATCCTTTGCGCAACTCTGAATAACGAAAACAGGAGACAATGTGATCGTTTACCATCCCGGCAGCCTGCATGAACGCATACAGGATCGTACTACCGCAGAACTTAAATCCGCGTGCGATCATGTCTTTGCTCATGGCATCGGAAATCGGGCTGGTGGCTGGAGTATCGGATATGTTTTGCCAGCTATTCTGGATGGTTACCCCTCCGGTGAACCCCCATAAATATGCATCCAGTGAACCGAATTCCTTCTGTATCTCGAGGACGCGGTTGGCGTTATTGATGATGGCGCGAATTTTGGCTTTGTTGCGCACGATCCCCGCGTTGGCGAGCAGCTCCTGAATTTTCAACTCGTCGTAGCCGGCAACTAACTCGATATCAAAATTATCAAACGCCTGGCGAAAATTCTCGCGCTTGCGCAAGATCGTATTCCAACTCAAGCCAGCCTGCATCCCGTCCAATGCCAAAAATTCGAACAGCATCCGGTCATCGTGCAGCGGTTCTCCCCACTCTTCGTCATGATAGCGGGTGAGGAGAGCATCGTTCAGGTTCCATTCACAACGGGTGATAGTTCGATCGACAAAATTATCCATAGCCTTATTTTACAGCAGGAGGGATAAAGTAATTCAAATCCGACCAAAAACCGCCATCCACACGGAAAACGGAATTTCTACTGACTGGGAAAAGAAAGATCACTTCTTTTTTCTTTCAAATGTCACTGTACCATCAGGATTTTGTATCACATCCCAACCTTGCTTCGTATAAAACTCGATTTGCTCTTCCAAAACAGTTTTATTAGAGGGTTTGTATGGGTCATCCAAAGGTGCAGGAGAAATTTTTACCGATACTGGAATCTTTGAACGGTGGCAGAATCCGTGAAGATTTCCCCAACCATTTTTTTGTTCGTAAGTGTCTTTGACGAAAGGACGGTTGCCATCAAAAGGGTTGAAGCTGGTTTCAAGATATGAACGTTCAGAACGATGAAGCTCTCGGGCAGTTCCATCGTCATTTACATATAGATAAGGATATGGCGATTTCTTCGCTTCGTCTTCAGAAACTATTGCATACGTTGGATTTGTATCACTGTTTTTTTGGTTCATCCTACATCTTTCCTTTCCGAGCTAATAAGAAAGGGATAAAAAAACAAAGTCAACTGAAATATAGTATCCCTACACAAAATAGACAAGTCAAAACCGCCTTCCTAACAGAAAGCTGCATTCACCGATCACCCTCAGAATTAAAAAATGATAGGTTCAAACCCCAGTCGAAGACCCCTCATAACAACCGTGCGAGGCGCGACCCTCAAAAACAGGGCGCAAAGACCGCGAACCGCGACTCGGGAGCGCACACTTGTACAAGCGACAAGTGTAGGCAAATCGCGAGATCGAATCCCCCCTACGACTCTTCTATCTCATCATTGATCTGAACTTATATCCTTAAACCAACATACCGCGCTCGATGTTGCCCTTCGGCAGATGGAAACCTGGTTGGACGATTATTGCTGCGCTAGACTTATTGACTGAACAAAACACCAGCGCAAGCGAATACTCTTTATTGAGTATCTATTTGATTACCTTAAGCCATGTATCGGTTACTTTCATTTCCCGCAAGACGGAACGATACAAGAAATCGGCAGGTTTTTCGTGGGCGGTGGAAAAGACGCGTGTGCAGCCCATTTCTTTAAGCCTTCGCAATCCTTCGGTCATGACCGCTTTGCCCAGTCCGCGCTGCCAATGCTCAACCGCAGTGCCGACCATAACTGTCACCGCGCTGCGAGTGTAATCATCGTAATAGATCGTGCAAAACGAGGCAATGTTTCCATCGGACGCAACAGCAACAATATCCAGGTCGCGGCGATACAGGGGCGCGGATTGAAGGTTCGCATACCATGAATAATCGCCGTCGTAGTTTTCATCCGGTTCGTCATTGTGGAATGCCCGCCACGAAGCCCAGCTCCGTGAAGGGAATTCTTGCGCGTCACCCAGTGTTCGAATGGTGTAACCCGCAGGGATCGGCGCGTCAGGGATGGACGAATCCAAATTTCGGCGATAGTGATGCCCCCAGCCAGGCTGCTTTTTGTAACCTCTGCTTTGTGCGATTTCCTGACGCTGCTTATCGTCCTCAAAGATGGGCAAATAGACATAACGCCTGCCATCTTCGGCTACTGCAAAGTAGTTTTCTTCTGCATACCCGAGCATTTCATTTTCCAACTCTGCGGAACGAAAGCGCGGATGAACGTGCAGGCGGATTTCACTGCCGCCTATATGATTCATCGCAGCGACAGTTTTGCCATCAGAATTTTCCCATAGCGTCATTCCGTCCTCTACTGATTGGAAGATCTTACAAGTTTTAATGTAATGCCAACGCCAGTAATCCAGACGGGCTACATTCCAACTGTGTTCGAGCCTGTCGTTGAGCAGGAAAACTTCGCGCAAAAAATTCCGGCCAAGCCAGAAATCATCTTCATTATCACAGGTGTGAAAGGAAAAATCCATATCTTCTCCTATTCTCATGATCGTTGCAGTAAATTGCCCAATTGTTGTAGTAAATGCGGGGATGGATTTTTTACCGCGGTGCAGCAAGCACACATGGAAATAAAAAAAACGAAGTCTAAAACCCTCTTTCCATCTCTGTTGTTGAATCTACTAATCAAATTTTACATCGGAACCAAAAATAGCCTTCCATCTCTGGAGGCGTTATTTTCAACACAAATTTCCTGGCTCTGAATTGCCAGTCGAGATTTATTCCCATGCATTTGACTCGGTCCGCGGGAGAAAGGTAAAGGCCGTTTTCTAGCAATTTTCGATATCTTGGCTCTGGGGCAGGTGTGTATTCTGTGTGGTCATAGGAAAAACTCGAAGCCAAAAAATGCTCGTAAATGAGGAGACTACAACATGTTAGGTATGCGCTTTGATAGCCGCATAACTACCCAATAGTTGCCTCGTGAAATTTGCAAAGGTAATCTACACCTTCTTGGACTGCACCTTGAATTAGATTCGCTACTTTTGGCATTGTTTCTTTGGCTAATTCTTTCTGAAGTTTACCATCTTCAATATGATATGGGCGTCTTAGAATGGAGTATTGCCTTGATATTGTGTTGCCTAGATATCCTTTGGGGTCAAAATGAGTTGCTTTATGACGGGCGAGGAGAGTTATGCTTGGTTTCTTGTACTTAATTTTCAAAATCTTGAAATTCTCTTCTTTATTAGCAAAATTTTGTAGTTTCTCCCAAGCATTTGATAGTTGATAGCATAACTCTAAAAGATTGGATGCAAAGAATTCCTCAACATCGATTTGCCAGAAATCCCAGCCAAGAGATTCTACTCGTGTTGGCTTTTCCATTTCTTCAATTGCTAGTTTAGATAAATGAACGCTAATTTCAAAACGAGTTAACACGGTTTCTAATAAGTCTAATGTGTGAATAAATTCTCTGACAAGTTCCAGATCTTTTACCTTGATATATTTCTCAGGATGATCATAATTGCCTATCCACTCACAAATAGCCTTTGCTGATAAAGCGACATCATCTAATTGTTGCAGGTTAAGATTTGTTCTCATATTTTGATATTTTCTTTGTAGAAGCGGCTGACTGTTAATTACACAGTTGCCTTTACCGGACCCACTTTTAAGGTGTCTGCCCTTTTCATCCATTATAGTTTCACCTTGTCCAAATACAACAAAAAAACCACCCTCCAACTTGGAGAGCAGCGTAAAAATTAAGAAATCTACTTCATCACTGGCTTAAACTTGTACCCATACACCCGATTCGATCCGCGGGGGAGATGTCAATGTGATTTAAAATGAAAGAAGTACTTATCCAATGAAGAACAAGTACTTCTTATTAGGTGAGCGAATGCTTGTTTCAACAATAATGTAACCTTTGTCAATGATTCATTTCTTTAAGAAACTTCGACCAACATAGAATATACCAACCAGCATTGCGCCGATAGAGAGCCCCAGGCACAGACCTGAAATGAAGTCCCTGAAATTTGAACCTCCGAGTGTTTGAGATGCAGCATACATGGCAATACCCATCGCAATCAACAACACACCATACATAGTCTTTTTCTGCGATTCAAGCTCCTGTGTTCTTCGTAATAGATCCATGATATGGGTTTCATCATACGTACGGATACTGTCTTTCTCGGCGTTTTCGCCATCCATCAATTCTGCAATGGTAATTGACAATTCTTTGCACAAATTTTCAATAATGCTGTAATCCGGCATACATTTGCCATTTTCCCACTTGGAAATGGTCTTGTTTGAAACGCCGAGCTTCTCGGCAAGTTGTTCCTGGGTCAAATTCTTCTCTTTTCGTTTCCTGGTGATATATTGACCGATAAGTAATTGATTCATGGTTTTCCTCTACATGTTTGATAGCCCCATTTTATTCCCTGATGCGAGTAAAATCCATCCCGTATTGGTAGAATTTGGGTGAAATGCTCCGAAATTCTCCGATTTACCAGGTCTGTCAGGTGCAAACGGCTGATCATCTCCATGGGCACCTTTACAGAGTAACATTCGGAAAATCTATACAAATAAAAAGCGTCCCCCCATTGGAGGACGCTTGAGATTTAGAATCAGATCCATTCAGGCTTGCATCACCGGCCGGAACTTGCGGGTGACCATCGAACCCTCGTCCAACGTAACCGCAACCACGGGATATGAATAAATATTGCCTTTATCGTTGAACGCGTACCGGGTTTTGGCCGAGTCGGTGCAATTCGATCTGGCAGGTTCTCAATCATATTTTCCGGCGGCCTCGGGCTGGAAAAGCACCTTGTCGACGCGCAGATGTGCCTTACCCGACGGTGTGTCCCACTCAAATGTGTCTCCCACCCGGTACCCAAGCATGGCGGTACCAATCGGCGCAAGCACAGAAACATGGTCTTCATGACTGGCGTCTTGTGGAAAACACAGGGTTAGTTGCATTTGCTCATTATCGTCCAGATCTGTGAGCAGTACGGTAGAGTTCATCGTGATCACATCAGAAGGGATCTCTTCAGGTGCCACGATCGTTGCGCGATCGAGTTCCTCCTGCAATAATTTAATGTATATGCTGCTTCGGAATCCACTATTATTCGCTTCATAAATGGCTTCTCTCAGGTGATCGAGGTCATTTTGGGTGATTAAAATTCTTTCACGTTCCATTTCTCCTCCTTTGAAATAAAAAACTTCCGGCAGGTGTAACCATCCGGAAGTTTCAAAAGCAAAAAAGGTTGGTTACTGACGCATCATGGGTCGGAATTTGTATCCGTATACAAGCATACCACGTTCATCCCCATCCTGGCGGATTTTGCGGG